>CAZMDZ010000032.1:0-18295 GCA_964565175.1 uncultured Planctomycetales bacterium | reverse complement strand
GCCTACTGGGCGGGTTAATTTTACGATTGAGGTTCCGGCCGCTCTGATTGGGTGGGTTGTGCAGGGGGTTAACTTGGATACTTGTGAGACTACGAACGTGGTGCAAATCTGAACCTGGCCCCTTTAAGTGGACCAACGGAGGCCGATCTCCGGCCACCTCCAACGCAATAAATCGACGCGATTCCAAGCCTTGTCTTGTACTCCAGCCGCTTGAGCCGGAGTCGTACGGGTGCTAACGGTGATACCTCGGACGTAGTTCCTGTACGAGACCCAAATCCAAAAGTGCAAGTCCAATCTCTGGCGTAAGTTCGCCCGATCTCTTCTGGTCTTGGAGGAAGTCGTGCGATGGCACCTGTACTGATTGCCAGCGATTCTTTGGAACTCTCGGCCATAAGATTGCTTACGGTCAGTAGATAAAGTCATTCCCCATCGAGGCGAATGGACCTCTTTTAGGCGGGCTAAGGTGTTCCGAACAACCTCGCGCGAGCTGGATAAACGTTTGCCATGAACTCGGTCCCTATGCTCCTTCTTTTTCTTGTGCCGGTCTTTTAGATTTCCTCTCGCCGGTAAGGTTCCAGTTTCACCGTGGATGACAAAAAAGGAATGCCTCTGGATGAGGACCGCCATGGTTACGGGCGACAACCTCCGGTCAGTTTCATAGGTCTCCAGTTCATCCATCACGAACTCGCCGAAAAAGCCTCCACGTTCCTTCATTCGGGCAAGGCAGTGCGAATGAAACAACCCACAAACTTTGCCCAGCCGAATTAATCGGCGCTCGATGGTAGGCCGACGGACCTTTTGAATGCGGGCAATCTGGCGAATAGTGACCTTTGATATGAAAAGATCATACACCCGGAAGTGAAGTTTCGGCTTTCTCCAACGATAATCCGTTTTGAAAGTTTGGGTGCTGAATCTGCGTTCGCAAGCATTGCAGCTAAAGCGCTTTACCCATCTTCCATCACACTTCCGATGGTATCTGCCACGGTGGCGCCAGGTAAAAGGAAGCTTCGCGGATTGAGTCGGGCAATCACGAAAGGGGCAGAAAGGCGGCTGAAACATTTGTCTTCCCAATGCGGGTTTTTGCATTGAGAAGACGAGTTGGGAATTAGATGGTTACAGCTATTCACCCTGATTAGGGCCACTCAAAGGGGCCAGGTTCATCTGGAGGGCTGTAAAGACCTTATGGAGAAACTTGTAATTCCTCCCCCCCCCAGCCAACCGTCGACCAAAGAATAACTCCGAAGCATCACTCTCCCGAGGATCCATCGTAGTCATCACCCCAACATCCCGAAGCAAGTTGCCCACCGCAACCTTCCCCTGGTAAATCGCCACCAAATTCCCTTCCGCATCCAAAAGCAAACTAGTCGGCAGCGGCGTACCCGTTGAGGTTCCAAGTACCTCAAAGATCACTCCTTCAAGCAATCCCAAAAAGCGGTCATCGGCATAACCACCATGCTGCTCCAGCCCAAAAACCTTCAACCGTTCCAAAGCATCCGCATGTTTCTCCACCGGGTCGGTGCAAAGCGTGACGATTTGAAGGCCGCGGCTGGAGATTTGTTTTTGGCGTCGTTGGAAGGCTTGGAATTCTTTTAGGCAGTTGGCGCAGGTGAGTCCCCAAAGGTTGATCAGGACGGGACGGCCAGCGAGGTCGGCGACGGTGCGGGCCGGATTGCTGAAGCTTGGGATTGGCACACTGGCCATGGGAATTTTTTCAACTAGCGGAATTCGAACCACTGGGTTGCCATTGCGTGGCAGCGTTTTGGTTTCGGCTTTTGCTAGTTGCTTGGCAGTTCGGACTCGTTTGAGAGCAGCGCTAGGGGAGCCCTGGGTGAGTTGGTAGCACTTGTCGGCATCAAGGTTTTGGTAGACGTTTTCGCTGCCATCGGGCCAGATGACTTTGACCTCCTGGGCGACCGTGGCATCGCCTAGACCGAAGTGCAGGCGTTTGGAAGACTGAGCCAGGAAGCTGTCGCCGGCGTGCAGAGTACGGCGCAAGTTACGGCCTTCCAATTGGACAAATACTCGGGCGCCGATGGCGTCGCGATTGGAGGTAGTCCCAACTAGGTCCAGGGCGAGGAAATGGCCGCCATTGCTGTTCTGGTTTCGCATTAAACGCAATCGTGGAGCAGTTCGGCTACGCAGGATCAGATCCAACTGACCGTCACCATCCCAATCAACCGTGCCAACGCCTCGTGCATCATCTGCGAAATCGGCGGTGCCCAGGGAAGAAATGTCTGCAAACGATTTGCCGTTCAGATTGAGGAACAGCCGATTTTCCTCCCGGCCACTCCACGACGCACCTTGGTTGCGCGTCAGTTCCTGAATCGAAGCCCAAGCCTGACGGTAGGCGTCGGTGGGTTCGGTGTTGTTAGGTGATTGCGACGTCACGCGCCGCCAGAAAAAACTTCACAAGTCATTGGTATCAGGCCCGGTAATAAATCCATTGGGGGCGTAAATGTCGGCATAGCCGTCATTGTTGAAGTCGACAAACTTTGAACCCCATGACCAACCACCAACAGAAATCCCAGCAGCCATGGTGACGTCTTCAAAAGTGCCATCACCGTTGTTAGCTAGCAGCGTATTGCCGCGAGCGTGGCGTCCATAGTGTTGGTGAACATCTTGGTTCTGACCTTGCATGAACAAATCCGTTTGCGGCACAATGCGTTGGCCAGCCGACGAGAACATGTTGGTAATCAATAAGTCCATGTCGCCGTCCAAGTCAAAGTCCGCCGTGCTCAGGCCCATGCCAGCGGCCATATCTTCGGCTCCTACCTCCATGGCAACGTCCACAAAGTGGCCATTGTCGTTACGGTAAAGGTTGTTGGTGCCAAAGTCGTTGGCCACATAAAGGTCGACGTCGCCGTCATCGTCGAAGTCTTCCCAGATCGAAACCAAGCTGAACTTGGTGTTGTTCTGATCCAAGCCAACCTCAGCTGTTGCATTGGTAAATTTGCCGACGCCATCGTTGCGCCAGTAGAAGTTCGACGCGCCATTGTTGGCATCGTGATACGGCGTGGGAACACCGCCCATGATTCCATTGGCCACATACCGGCAACCGTATAGATCCAGATCGCCATCGTTGTCGGGGTCACCGGCGCTAATCGAGTAAATGTCTTCATGCCCGGTGCCTTGCAACTGCGCAACGTCGCCAAAGACGCCTTTGCCATCGTTGTAAGCTACCAACAAGTCGGCGCCGATCGCCATGACCACATCTTGGTCGCCATCGTTATCAAAATCGACAAACAGCGCACTGCGAGTATTTTCGAGGATGTCGAGTCGTGAACGCTTCGAGGCATCCTTCGCAATGCCATTTGGGCCATGTAGGAACAGTCGGTTGGGTAGGCCACCTTGTTGAGTGACATACAAATCATCCAATCCATCGCCATTGACATCGCCAATCGCGAAACCCTGTGAGCCAATAAAGGATTGGCCGATCAGGCGGTCCATTTTGTTGTGGAAGTCGTCGACGCCGCGCAGGAACTCATTGCGCCAAAACGCATTTTGCCCAAATACGTGCGTGGTGATTTCTCCAAACAACGCCTTGCGGGTGCGGATTTCCTCGTAAAAGGTTAGTTCAATGGACTCCAGTCGCAAGTCCTCATCGGTCTCGCCAATCGCCCAATAAGTGGTCCATTCGCTGTTTGCCTGGAGAATTCCAGTTTCCGTTTTGTCTGACAAATGCAACAGCATGTCGCCGCGGAACCGCTTTGGCCCAATAATTTCAATCCGAACAAATTTAAAGAACGGGTGTACATGATCGCTGTCACCAAACGGCGCCTTGACACTCTTGGCAAGGGTCGAAATTTGCCCTCGGTCCATCTCCTGCTGCGGAATTTCCACCGGCCGCCAAGCCGACGTCACCCCATCACTGAAAAACTCTTCCATCTTGGCTGGCCGCAAAGGCGTCAAAGTGTGGAAGTCGTCAGCCAGGAACTTGGACAAGTCGTGATCGTTCTGGCTATCAAGGAAATAAGCCAGCAACTTCTTGACCGGCGCCTTGGCATTGCCGTGCAACACTTCGGATCGCCAGCCGTCGGTTGCGGCGCTGCGGCGATCAAAGTTGTCCTTGACCCAATCGGGATATTCGGTTGGTGCCGCTTCAATCAGCGTGTCGGGGTCTTGCTCGCCTTGGCCTTGCTGAGGATTGCCGTTGCCGTGTTGGTCCCCACCGGTTTTGCCAGCGGGTTTACCGCCCACTTGGGCAGATGCATGGGATCCGGAAAGAGTCAGTGCAGCAGTTGCTAGCCACAGACCAAAGGATGAAAAGGCGACGCGCACGCGCCGCCCGGCCGACATGGGTCGACTTGGGAGTAGGGGAGGGATTGCCATTTCGAAGCCGGGGCGGCCGAGAGAGAACTAATGACGTCCATTTCTGGAGTGTTTAACTTTATCAGATGAGTCCGAGCGCCCGCAGTCCTTTTATCCAGTCTACAAGAGTAGGAATCGGCCAAAAACTTCTCCGCTTCCACCAGATTTGGCCCAAAAGGATATATTGAGTTTGGTTCGCAGCAAATTACCATGAAAAACCGCCACTTCCTCGCATTCGCCTTGCTCGCATTCGCCAGCTTGGCCACTTTATTGACCTCCAGAACCCCGGCCGCAGAAAAAATCGGCTTGGACGCGTTGGATGGCTTCGTCGGTACCTGGGTAGCCGCCGATGAAAACGGCAAGCCAACCGAGCAAGTGATGTCCGTTGTGCGGCCCACCGCCGGTGGCTCGGTGTTGATGGAAACCTTGTTCCCCGGCAGCGAGCAAGAGATGATCACCATGTACTACACACGGGAAGGTCACTTGATGTTGACCCACTACTGCGGCTGCACCAACCACCCAATCATGAAAGCCCGGCGCGGCGACGACGGCGCTTTGCATTTTGATTGCATCGGCACCGGCGAAAACTTTGTTTCATGCGCGGCAACTCCGCACATGCATGACGCAGTGATCCGTTTTGACGGCGACCGGATTAAGTCGCAATGGCGGATGCAGGAAGAAGGGAAGATTACTCACGTCGGTGATTTCGACATGATTCGGCGGAAGGAAGCGCCGAAGTCGAAGCCAAAGCCGCAGAAGTAATTATTTGGCTTTCAAAATGACCGTTTGAGACCTTGCTGGAACCAAGATCTCCTGGGCTTGATAACCCGATGCCCGAACCACAGCTCGGCGAATGGGGTTTAGAGTGCGTAGCTCAAACTTGCTGGCGTGGGGAATAGCTTTGCCTTGGAAGTAGTCGGTGGCGACGTCAACTTCCGCTTGAACCTGCAATCCATCTTCATTTTCGATGATCCACGTCACCAATGGCTGCAACGTTTCCGCCGACGCCACTCGTTCTAAGTCGATCGTTTCGCCGCACGCGGGCTGCAAAACCTTGGATCGATAGACCGTTTCCCCGATCATCGTTTTGATCACGATCACCACTTCTTCCTCCGGCTTGACCGAAACCCCGAAGGAGTAAACACCATCCGCCTGGGGCTTCAGTGGAAGGTTGAAGTATTCCGGATCAGCTGGGCTTCCGTACCGAAACTTCAGTTGAGATTGCTCCGCCCATGGCTCGATTTGGATTGCGCCAGTGACCAATCCAGAGTCCCTTGGAATGCGTCGCATGGTGATGCGAACCGGATCTCCCATACGCGCAGCGATCCCATAGAGCGATTCATGTCCATCGGCACTGGCGCGCAAGGTGTAAGCAGCATTCAGCGGCCCATAAGTTCGAATCTCAAAATTGCCGTCCTCGTCAATCGAGGTCGCACTTCCATCCAACACCATGAGGCCATCCGGCACCCATCCTTCGCCACGGTTGTTCGGCATCCATGCCGTAAGAAGCAAACAAACCGACCACGTCCAAGATGGCGCGGGCGGTGATCGGCGAGGTGGGCGAAATTTCAACCCGGGTGCTGGTGCCGTCTGGCTGTTCGACCCAGAAGCGTAGGCCGCGCAGACCAACCGCGGCGTGACCAGCTAAGAATTGCTCGATGGGCGCATGGGCCAGGAGCGAATCGACGGGCTGGTCAGGGTCGGCGCCGATTTGGTTGTATAAAGGAAGAAGGAATTCTTGAAAATTTGGGTCGCCAAATAGCCGGACTAGGTCGAGTTGGTGAATGCCGCGGTCCAGGGCGCCAGCATCAAGCTCTAGGTACTCGAAAACATCGGCCGGCATGTAAGTCGAGGGCGCGCCTTGTTGCTGCGCCGTGACCGGCACCGCCAGCACAATGGCTGACACCGGGAGCGTGATCATTCGGGAGAGGAGTTTCATGAGGTAGTTTCTTTGGGATTTGCCGCTTCATCATTTCGGCGACCCCCTATACGCGTCGGTGCGGAAAAAGTTAAGGGAAGACTTGCTCGTCGAGCAAATCGCTACTGGGCTCGCGGTATGGAGTAGGATGGCGTCGCCCAAATCGTGCGGGCCAGACATGAGCAAAGTTGACCAATATGAATCGGTGTTCCGCTCGGCGGAGAAACCGGTGTTCCGCCATCGGCCGCCGACCTATTCGCGGATTTTGCTGGCAACGGATTTGGGGGCAGGCGAATTAGCCGCCTTCGAGCAAAGAGTACGCGGTTTTCTAGCCGCCTTTACCCCAAGCAACGGTGACGGGGAGCAAAACGCCGCCGATTGGGCGGTGATCGGTGCCGATGATTTCCAAGATGCACCAGGGCTGCTTCAGCTATTGAAGCAGAGCCAACCTGATTTGGTTGTGACTTATCGCAACCTCCACTCCGAGGCGTGGCGCTGGCCGTTTAGTTTGGGCGAATGCGTTGACCTCCTGACCCAGGCAACGGCGGTGCCGGTTTTGGTTGTGCCGCATCCGTCGGCGGGGCGGGCAGCCGTACACGCGATGGCCGGCACCAAGGTGGTGATGGCGATCTCCGGTCACCTGGCCGGAGATGATGAGCTGGTCAACGCGGCGGCGGCGATGACGTCGGCAAGTGGGGACTTGTGGCTCAGTCATGTCGAAGATGACGCTGAGTTCGAACGCATGATTGAGGTCATCGGAAAAATTCCCGCCATCGATACCGACGTCGCCCGAGAAACGATTTTGCAGCAGATGTTGAAGGAGCCGCATGATTTCATCCAATCATGTGCCGCCGGGCTGGAGGCGGCTGAGGTGGACTTGCGCGTGCGGGAAGATGTTCGCACTGGGCACCGGCTGACCGAGTACCGGCGGCTGATCGAGGAGCACAAGGTCGATTTGTTGGTCATGCATTGCAAGGATGAAGATCAATCGGCGATGCACGGCATGGCTTATCCGCTGGCGGTTGAGCTCCGCGAAATCCCGATGCTGCTGCTGTGATGATTGCATTTTTCTCAACCCTCGCAGCTACCTCGGCCACTGCCGCCACTGCCGCCACGCCAGTTTCCGGTGGCACGCCCACCATGGGAGTCACTCTGCTGTTCGCAGCCGTGCTGGTTGGATTGATCCTGTGCTTGGCATTGGAGGAAAAAATCCACGCCAAAAAATCGGTGATTGCCGGCGTCTTCGCAATCTTGTCGCTGTTTCTCGGCGCGGTTTTTCACCTGCTTCCAAACAGCGAAGTCCTGGTGGGGGAGCACCTTATCAACATGCCGGTTTACATTCCGGCGATTGATTGGAACGTCATCGCCATCATTCTTGGCTCCAGCCTGTTCGTTGACATTACCGCCAAGTCCGGATTGTTTACTTGGATCGCGCTTCGCTTGACCAAGCTATCCGGCGGCGACCCACTGCGCTTGTTGGCGTTTTACGGCATCATGACGGTGGTGTTCTCGGCTGTGCTGAACAATGTGACGGCCATGATTATCGTTGGCTCGCTGACTTCGGTTTCGCTGAAGCGGCTGAACCGAACTCAAATGCTGCTTGGATTTTTGATGGTCGAAGGACTTCTGACCAACGTCGGTGGTTTGCTGACGCTGATCTCCTCCGTACCTAACATCCTTGTGGGTACCGCCGCTGGAATTGGTTTCGTCGACTTCTTCCTCGTTGCCAGTCCCTACGTAGTGGTTGCCACCATCGCCACCATTTGGCTAGGCACCAAGCGCTTCAGAATCACTCCGCTTGCCGACGAAACTCAAAAGCAAGAAGCCGCGTTATTGGTCGCCGGTTTCGATGAAAACGACGGCATCGATAGCAAGCGGTTCTTCTGGTTCGGCGCGGTGATGCTGCTGCTCTTCATTGTCACCATCGCGACGGCTTCGGTGATGCCCTTCGTCAAAGAATTAGGCATGGGCTGGGTCGCGCTGGCTTTTGCCACCATCATGTTGGTGCGTTACAAGGCTGTTGCGGATCGCTTTTACCAAGCGCTGGATTGGGATCTACTTGGCTTCTTCTGCGCCTTGTTCATCACCATCAACGTGATGGAACATGCCGGGGTGCTGCACCTCATCGGCGAGGGTTTGTCCCAAATTATCAACCTCGGCGAACTCACCGGCAGCGGCGCCATTCTGGTCAGCGGTGCGGCGGCAAGTTCGGTCACCGACAACATTCCGCTCGCCGCCATGCTCTCTAAAATCCTTGCTGCTCACCCGGAAATTGGCAGTAATCCAGATTCACCTTTCTGGTGGTCGGTGGTCTTCGGCGCAAACCTCGGCGGGAATCTCACGCCGATTGGATCTGCATCCACCCTTGTGGCCGTCACCATCATGCACAAGCAAGAGCTCAACGTCGGCTTTGCGAGGTTCGTCAAACTGGCGCTGCCGTTTGCCATCATGCAGCTGATCCTCGCCGTCGGCTATGTTTTGCTTGTGCTGCAATGATCGACGCTTCGTAGGCTTGACCAAACCTCATGTGGCGTAGGGGGCCTGGTGAATCAAGCACCAGGTCCATGCTTGATGTTGGGGTCGGCGTCTGGGTGGGAAGTCTTCAGCATTTCCCCGATGCTCTTGCCGGTGTGATTTTCTAGCCAGGTCATCACCTTATGGAAGAACTTAAATCGTTTCCTTCCCATGCGCACGCATGCCCTGAACCAAGGGCTCGAGCAAATCAAGATGGTCAATCCTGAAGCGGTGAAAAAGGCGCTTCCCGGGATCGGCGTAACTAAGGAGATGAGACCAAGCAGAAGCAAGAGGACTCCGGCGATAAGGAAGGCTAGTTTTTTCATCAGTTCTTAGGGTTCCGCATGTGAACGAAGTAGAAAAGAACGCCGACCAGCCCGTTGAAGACAAGGCTCACGTAACAAAGAGGAGTCCCACTTTCAGACCGAGGGCAAACGTCGCCTATGGCCATCCGCGCATAGCCGGCAAAGGCGACATAGCACGCTGGAATGACGTCGGCTATTTCCGGGCATGCTTCGCCGGTTTGAAAATGCTCGAAGGCGAAGCTTCCCACATTCCAAGCGCCAAGGCTGACGAGAAAGAGGAGAAGAAGGTGAGCGGCTGGCCTCATTTGCCAGAATGGATCAGATCTCCCTAAAGGCTCGCCGAGTGAATTGGAGAAAACTGGGCTCCTGGCCTTGGAGCCAAAGAGGTTGGAGTTAATAAAAGGTGTCCTGTGCTTTACCGAGCACCTGCTCGGTCGGGCGCGGTGCCCGTTTTCGTCGGAGGAATTCCATGCTGCAGTCGCTTCCCCATGAGCCCCACAAGATCAAAACCATCCGTAGGGTTCATTTTCCGTCGCTAGAGGACCGACGGCGCAATTTGGCGAAGGTTCAGTTCAACGTTTACAACTTGACGCCGGCGCAATTGGCCTTTGATATGTGCTCACTGGGCACCAGCGCGATGACTCAGGAGCAGTTGTCGGGGCAGTTCATCGGCGACGAAGCCTATGCCGGTGCGCGCAACTTTGAGGGATTGGAGAAGGTCGTTAAGCGGGTGTTTGGGTTTCCATACATCTGCCCCGCGCATAACATCCTTGGTTGCGTGAAGTTGCTGGTGTCGACGCTGCTGCCGAAGGGGTCGCAGGTGGCATCGAATGCCCAGACTCGCACCGATATTTTGACTCCACAGGGCGTGCACGTCATCGACGTCCGCGACCAAAATGACTCGATTTTCACCGGTAATGTCGACCTCGACATCCTTGGCGGCGCCCTCGAACAAGAGCAAACCAAAGCAGTTTGTATCCAGGTCTTCGCCGACGGCCAGCACCCCGTCAACTTGAGCAATCTCAAGAAGATTCGCTCGATTGCCGACCGCAGCGGCAAGCACTTGATCCTCGACGTCTCACGGGTGTTGGAAAATGCCTGGTACATTCAGCGTCACGAGCCGGGCATGGCCGTGCGCAGCATCGCTTCGCTGGTCAAGGAGATCGCCCAAACCGCCCACATCCTAATTGCCGACGCCGCTCAGGATGCCAAATGCCCGTCCGGTGGCTTGCTAGCTACCAGCGACCCCGCCGTGCATGAAGGATTCCGCAACGAAGTCGTGGTTTACGAGGGTTTGCACACTTACGGCGGCATGTCCGGCCGTGCGATGGAGCTATTCGCGCGCGGTTTGTCGGAGATGTGCCTCGAAGAAGAGGTGCAGTGGGTGATGCAAGAAACCGAGCGTTTTTGCCGTCGCATGCTCCAAGCTGGCGTGCCGTTGGAACGCGGTTGCGATGGCGCTTACATCGATGCGGTTCAGTTTTTCCCGCACCTCGAGCACCATCATCAAGATGCGTTCTCTGCGGCGCTCTACACATTGAGTGGGGTGCGTGCCTTTGCGCCAGGGCGAGTTGGTCGCGATAGTCAAGTTGCGGTGCAAATCCCGCGGTTGGCGATGACCAGCCGCCAGCTGGACCAGGTCGGCGACGCGATTATCAGTCTGTACAACCAACGCGAAAAAATTCAAAGTCTGGAGCCGATGCGCGAAGGGCGTTGGCGCGATCAAATGCGTTATCGCTGGGTCTTCCCTGATCTCGAAGCCTTCGATTTCGACACCTATCCGTTCACCATCCACACGGTGGAGCGCATCGCCACCTTGAGCAAAGAGGAGCGTCAGGCGGCCATCGCCGAAGCTGGTTACAACACCTTCTTGCTGCGCTCGGCGGACGTCACCATTGATCTGTTGACGGACTCCGGGACTTCGGCAATGAGCACCGAGCAGTGGGCCGCCTACGACGGCGCAAAAGCGACACCCGCGCGGTCCGATGTCTACAACGACTTGGTAGCAGCGTTGCGCGAGGCGACGGGTTATGAGCACATTATTCCCACTCACCAAGGCCGTGCCGCGGAGCAGATTTTGTCGGAAATCATGATCCAGCCGGATCAGTTGGTGCCGGGCAACATGTATTTCACCACGACCAAACTCCACCAGGAAATTGCCGGAGGGATTTTCAAGGACATCATCGTCGACGAAGCCCACCAACCGCAGAGCGAGTTCCCGTGGAAGGGCAATATTGATATCAACAAGTTGAAGAAGTTGGTCGAGGAACATGGCGCCAAAAAGATCGCGTACATCTCCTTCGAACACTCCGTCAACATGGCTGGCGGCCAGCCGGTTTCGATGGACAATATGCGCGAGGTTTACAGCTACTGCAGTTCGTTGTCGATCCCGGTGTTCTTCGACGCCACGCGCATGGTTGAAAACGCTTACATGATCCAAACTCGCGACCCGCATTACGCGCACACTAGGATCAAGGACATCTTGCGCGAAATGTTGCTTTACGGCGACGGCTGCACGGTGTCGGGCAAGAAGGATTTCTTGATTAACATCGGTGGTTTGTTGGCCTTCAAAGACAACCGCGAATGGAAAGAGCTGGCGGAAGAACGGCTGCGCATCCTCGAAGGCGCGGTCACTGACGGCGGCTTGGCCACTTCCGATTTGGCGGCAATTGCCGTCGGCGTGCGTGAAATGCTCGACGACGCTTACATTCGTGCCCGGGTTCGCCAGACTGGGGCACTCGGCAAGATGTTGATCGACGCCGGAGTTCCGATCGTGACTCCACCAGGCAGTCACGCCATCTTCCTCGACGTCAAGCAGTTCCTGTCGCACGTCTCGCAAGACGATTTCCCAGCACAACGACTGGCTGCTGAGTTGTACGTCGAAACCGGGGTGCGGGCAATGGAGCGCGGTATCGTTTCCAAGGGCCGCAATCCGATCACTGGCGAGAACTACCATCCCGAGCTAGAGTTGGTGCGCCTGACCATTCCACGTCGCGCTTACACCCGCGACCACATGCGCGCAGTGGCCGACGGCATCATCCGTCTTTACAACAAGCGCGAGACCATTCAAGGTTTGCGCTGCACTTACGAACCCGAAAAACTGCGTTTCTTCCAGGGCCGATTTGAGCCGCTGCCGGTGCCGGAAACGGTGAACTAAGCAGCGACTTTCCTCCAGAGCTCGCCCGCTCTACGATCCGACGCCGCGCCTGCTAAGCTTTCGGCATGCAGGCGGTAGCATTTGGCTTGCTGTCAGTTGCCAGCGTCTTGTGGTTTTCGCCTCCGCTGGCCCTGGCGGCCGGAATTCTCATTGCGATGACCCTCGGGTCATTCCAAGCCGCGCATGTGCAACGCACAAGCAAATGGCTGCTCCAGGCATCGGTCGTAAGTCTTGGTTTTGGCATGAACTTAAGCCAAGTTTGGGCAGCCACCGCCGACGGCTTCCTGTTTGCCGTAGTCACCATTTTTACGACCCTAGCCGTAGGCCTCTGGCTAGGCCGACGGCTCGGGGTTGGGGACCAGTCCAGCACTCTCATCTCGGCAGGAACAGCCATTTGCGGTGGCAGTGCCATCGCTGCGGTGGGGGCAGCAATTCGAGCTGATAAGAACTCGATGACGGTGGCGTTGGCAACGGTTTTTACGCTGAATGCAGTTGCGCTTTTTGTCTTCCCACTGATTGGCCAATGGCTGGAATTAAGTCAGGCTCAATTCGGCATGTGGGCAGCGATTGCCATTCACGACACCAGTTCAGTGGTCGGTGCTGCGGCTAAATATGGGGACACTGCCTTGCAAATTGCAACCACCGTCAAACTGGGCCGGGCATTATGGATTTTGCCGCTAGTGGCTTGGATTGGTTGGCGGCAAACAGTGGCTCAAGCCAAGCAGTCCAACGATGGGTCCGCTGCTCCAAGTCGCTCACGGATTGCCATCCCGTGGTTCATCGTGCTTTTTGTCATCGCCGCTGCTTTGCGCAACGCGATTCCCAGCGCGGTTGATACTTTTGACTCCCTGCGATCTCTAGGCCGAGTCGGCTTGACCTTGACCTTGTTTCTGATTGGCTCAACCATGTCGCCGCAAGCTGTACGGAGTGTCGGTGTAAGTCCGATGCTGCAAGGCTTTGTCCTGTGGTTAGCCGTGAGTGCGGTGACTTTATTTTCGGTTCGTTTGGGAATCAACTAGCCTTTGGGCGCTTGCTTGGCATCCACTTCGCCAGCAGCCTTTGCAGATCGTCCACGGAATAGGGCTTGCTTAAGTGGTCGTCCATGCCGGCATCCAATGCTTTTTGACGGTCACCGGCCAACGCGTTGGCAGTCAGCGCCATGATTGGAGTTCGCGGCCGACCCTTTTCCAATTTGCGAATTTCGATGGTGGCTTCATAGCCATCCATGACCGGCATGCAGCAGTCCATCAAAATAAGGGAGTAGCTGTCAGTCGAAAAAGCCGTCACCGCCTCCGAGCCATCCTTGGCTACGTGGTGGGGGATGCTTAACTCATCTAAGATCGCAATCGCCAACTTGCGGTTGATGTTGTTGTCCTCCACCAACAAGACGGGTTGGTCGTTTCCTGGGGTCGCAAGGACCGGCCCTTGCTGCCACTCATCGGAAGCTTGCGGGGTCCCTTCCGAAACAGGCACTTCAAACCAAAAGCAGCTGCCGACGCCAACTTCACTCTGGATGCCAATTCGTCCTCCCATTTGCTCCACGATTTGCATGCAAATCGCTAAGCCCAACCCAGTGCCGCCATATTTCCGCGTGGTACTTGTATCGGCCTGGCTAAAGGGTTGAAACAGGTTCTTTTGCTGCTCTGGAGCAATGCCGATGCCCGTGTCGATTACTTCCACCTTGAGATTAACCTTGTCTACTGCCGTGGGGTTGGCGGAAAGCCTTAAGGTCAGGCTGCCTTGCTCAGTGAACTTTGCACCATTGGTCATGAAGTTCTGAATGACTTGGCGCATCCGAGTAGGGTCACTGACAATCCAATTCGGTGTACCTTCCACCCAATCTACTTTGACCTCTAGATCCTTGTCGGCAACGCTGAATCGAGTAATTTGGGCCATGTCCTCGGCCAAGGACTCAAGGTTAAAATCAAGCGCCTCCAGCTTGAGTTGACCCGCCTCGATTTTGGAGAAATCCAAAATGTCGTTGATAATGGCCAACAAGGAGTTGCCGCTTCTGCCGACGGTCGCCAACTTCTCTTTTTGAGAATCATCCAGCTTGGTTCGCTTCAGCAGACTGACCATGCCAATGACGCCATTCAGCGGCGTTCGAATTTCATGGCTCATTGTGGCCAGGAATTCAGCCTTGGTTTTCACCGAGTTTTTCGCTTGAGCGACGGCCTCTTCCAGCTCCCGGCGATCAATGCCAGCCAGAAATTGTTGGAAGGGAAAGCAAAATTGAAGGTCGCAAGGTAGGCGATGGCAAGGGCAATGCTTGAGGAAACTGGGCCAACGACTGCCCGCCAACCTCGTTGAGGAAAGAGCATCCAACTGCCACCGATGCCGATTGTTCCAAGCACGGTCAAAGGAGCATTGACTACGCGATCGACAAGGCCAAAGCTCATCCCCACTGCAATGGCGGTGGTTCCATAACCGAGAATGATCCAAAAATTGGCGTCCAATTCAGGCCGTCGAATGGAAGGCAGCTTGAATACCCAAGTCAACAACCACAGGACTACCCATCCCCAAATTAGTGTTGGAAGCGGAAAGGGATGGATAAAGTGATTCACGCCAATGGCCACCGCAACGAAGGTGATGGCGATAAAGAGATCTAGAGCCAACCCCCTGGTCATATTAATGCGATAAATCTCCCTCAACCGCATCTGGAAGCTGGTGCAGTCTGGGTTTGGCTTTAATATCGTGCGGAGGAACACGGGCAAAGCCGAATGATGCGGCGAAGCCATATTCATTTATCGGTAGCCCTATGGTGGGGCCTTAGCTCGCTCGTCGGTTGCTTTTCTCCTGGGGTAACCAGCGGCAAAGGACCTGCTGTAAGTCATCTACCGTGTAGGGTTTACTTAAATGATCGTCCATGCCAGCCTGCAGCGCTTTTTCACGGTCGCCGGTAAGGGCATTTGCCGTGAGCGCAATAATTGGCGTTGGCAGATGACCCTCTTCTAAGTGGCGAATGATGCGAGTGGCTTGATAGCCATCCATTCGCGGCATCGAGCAATCCATCAGGATGACACCAAAACGCTCTGGCCGAAAAGCTTGCACAGCTTCCAGGCCGTCATTGGCGACTTCGTAAGGCAACTTTAGGTCCTTCAGGATTGCCTTTGCCAGTCGTTGATTCACACTGTTGCCTTCGACCAACAACACTCGTTTGTCCGATGCCATCTTCAAGCGAACAACCTTCGTTTGGCTTTCCCCTTTGACCTGCTTGGCCGAAGCAACTTGCACCGGGATCTGGAAGGAAAAGGTACTGCCGACGTCCGCTTTGCTTTGCAGTTGGATTTCTCCGCCCATGAGGTTGACGATTCGTCTACAAATGGCCAAGCCCAGTCCGGTGCCTCCGAACTTGCGAGTGGTGCCGCTCTCCGCCTGGCTAAAGGGTTGGAACAAATCCTGTTGTTTGCTCTCTGGAATGCCGATGCCGGTGTCCTTGATGGCCACGGAAAGGTCAATTTCTCGCTCGCTGCGCGGTGTTGCTGAAACCTTTAACGTCACCGAACCTTGGCGAGTAAACTTGACGGCATTGCTCAGTAAGTTTTGGATAACCTGGCGCATGCGGGTTGGGTCGCCAATTACCCAACGCGGAGTGTTGACCGACAAGTCCAACTTCACGTTGATGCTCTTTTCCCCCAAACCAAACTCAGCCACTTGAATGAGATCATTGGCAAGTGCATGGAGGTCAAAAGCAATTTCTTCAAGGTCCAACCTGCCGGCTTCAATCTTGGAGAAGTCAAGGATGTCATTGATGATCGCCAGCAACGCATGACCACTACGTTCGACGATTTGCAGTTGCTCTTGTTGTTGTTGCTTGAGCTCTGACCGGCCAAGCAGGCTAACCATACCGATCACACCATTGAGCGGCGTGCGGATTTCGTGACTCATCGTTGCCAGAAATTCTGATTTAGCCTTAACCGCTTGCTCGGCTTGGTTCGCCGCAAACTGTAATTCCGTTCGCAGTTCATGCTCGCGGCGAGCAATGTGAAAACTGTTGATGCCGCCGAAGGTTCCAACTAATACCCCGGTGGCAATACTCACGCCCATCGCCAATTCAAAATTGGAGCCGGGAAGCTGCCATTGATACATGGCTAGGTAAGCCATGGCAAAAGCCAAGCATGAGGTTACCGGGCCGACCAAGGCGCGGTAGCCGGATGCCGGATAGATGACCCAGCAAGCGCCTATGCCGATTGCCCCAACTAGGGCTACCGGTGAATTTACTGCTTGGTCAATCGAGGCAGTGGAGACACCGACGGCAACAGCCACCGACCCGTTGGCAACGATAAGGCGGGCAGCGGGGTCTTTCGTCGGATCTTTTAGGCAAGGCCAAGTGGCCAAAAGAATGATTGGGTAGGCGACCGCCCAAACCCAAAGCATGGGGGCAAGGCTGGTCGGGGCGAGAAACAGATCCACAGCAATGGCTATGGAAAGGCAGACCGCCGCCGTGACCAGATCCAACACCAGGGCCATTGCCATGGTGAATCGCCACGCTTCCCGCAACTGCATCGAAAAATCGGTGCAGTTTGGATTTGGCTTCAGCAAATGGTGCAGATGCCTGAGCGGACCTTGACCCCAGGAAGGAGGCATGTCTCATTACCGACCATTTGTCGGTCGCGCCTTACCGCTGTGGCCAATGACCGCTTTCTAAGAACTTGACCATGTCCGCTAAGTCTTGCGCCTTCCAGGTGTTCAGTAGTCCTGAAGGCATTGAGATGTTGGCGTATTGGTCGGATTTGGCAGCTTCAGGATCAATCACCGCCTGCAGAATGTCGCGGGTCATGAACCGACGACTGACCGCACTGAGGTCCGGGCCCAAAAATCCGCCCTGCTGATCGAAGCGATGGCACTGCAAGCACAAGGCCTGTCGGAAGACGTCGGCACCGCGGCTGGCGTCGGCTTGGTTGTACTGAGTTTCCACCGCGGCCACGGCTTCGTCGAGTGTCCAGTCGCGGTGGAATCCACGTGCTTGCACCGTCGCTGCTGAAGCCGCTTTGGCCTCTAGTTTTTGCTGGCGGTGGTGATCCAATTCGGGTTGCAACGCCGCCCAATCTGCCGACGCGATCCGTTGTTGGGCGTCGTTGGAGATTGCGGTGAGGAAACCTTGCAGCGATGCGCCGCCTTGGAATTGAGCGGCGTCGTGCAGCCAGTAGAAGTAACGCAAACGCAGTTCGTGATTCCAGCCGCGTTCCACGAGTCGCAGTAGGTAGGCGTAGTAGAGTTGGTTTTGTTGATCGGCGTGAAGTTGTAGCTGTTCCAGGAAGCGGCGCGGGAGGTCGGGGGCTTCGAGTTTGACCAGCAACTCGGCTAACATGCGATTGGCAGTGTCATCCTCAAGCGGAAACTGTTGGTTCAAACCCTTGCGGATGGTCAGCCAGTTGTCTTGAAGGTCCTTGGCTAGTTGGTCGGCGAGAGCTTGATCCTCGATGCCTTCGAGCGCATTGCCGCCGCGAGTTTGCATCAGCATCAACATGCGCAAAACTAGCCGTTGAGTCTGCGTGTTTTGACCGCGCAATTCCAGCCAAGCAAATTTCTGGGCAAACAAGCCGGCAAGTCGCGGGGCAGCTTCTTTCGGTCTGGCTTTTAACCAGGCCATCGTCGCATGCAACGCCGACGAATTGGACCAACGCACTTGCGGTTTGACCGCCTTCCATTTCAAGTTTGGCGCGGTGGCAAAGGCTCGTTCCAACGCATTGCGGGCCGCCGTTTGAATGTGGAAGTCCGCGTGATTGAGCGAGGTCAACAAGTTGGCCGGCAGCTTCGACGCAGTCAGTTCTGCCGACGGCTGCCAATCCTCTAACGCTCGTCGCAATTCCAGTAGCGGCGGTTGCGGTAGTTCCTGAGCGAGGTCTGGGTCGGTCGCCGAAACCTGCGAATGGCGCACGCGATAGAGGCCGCTTTGGGTGCCGCGGCCGCCGGTGATAAACCAAAGCCAACCGTCTGGGCCGACTTCCAAGTCTGTTACGGTTACGCCGCGACCTTCTAAGAACGGCTTGACTTCGCCGTCGTAGCTGGCGCCATTGGCTTCAAGGTCCAGGCACAAAATCCGGCCCCATGCCCAATCGCCAAGCAGAAGCGAGTGCTGATACTGCCCAG
>CAZMDZ010000031.1:0-18644 GCA_964565175.1 uncultured Planctomycetales bacterium | reverse complement strand
GGCAATACGCGAGTAGATCGAATAACCGTCAGCGCCAACCCAGACCTCGCCGACGACAGTACGCGGGTGAACATCTTGTCGCAGAACCAACCCTTTTCCAACCATAACGGCGGCTGCATTGCATTTGGTTCGGACGGGTACTTGTACATCGGGATGGGGGATGGTGGTTCGGCGGGCGACCCTGGAGATCGTTCACAGAACCCACAACGTTTGCTGGGCAAAATGTTGCGCATTGATGTCGACAATGGTTTGCCATACACCATTCCCTCGGACAATCCCTTTGCTGGTGTTTCCGGCACGCGGGATGAAATTTGGTCGATAGGGCTGCGCAACCCATGGCGGTTTAGTTTCGACCGCGTCACCGGCGATTGCTGGATTGGTGACGTCGGCCAAGGTCAATTGGAAGAGGTTGATTTTGAAGCTGCTGGCGATGGTGGCTTGAATTATGGATGGCGTTTGAAAGAGGGGACTCAGTGCTACAACCCGTCCAATAATTGCGATCCCGGTGGCTTGACCGACCCCGTGCAGGAATACTCCCACGGTGGCTCGCCTTATCGTTGCTCGGTCACCGGCGGTTATGTCTACCGCGGTGAACACATGGCGACGATGCAGGGGCGGTACTTTTACGGCGATTACTGCAGTGGACAGGTTTGGTCGTTTCGTTTCGCCACGGGCAGCGTGTCCGATTTGATCGATCATTCCGGGGAATTCGGCACCGTCTCGGACATCACTTCCTTTGGTCAAGATGGAGCGGGCGAGCTTTATGTCGTCAGCGGTAGGGGGACGGTCTACAAAATCATTCCCGCCGGTTTGACGCTCGACACTTCGGTTTACGTCACCGCTGGTGCGGCCACAAGCTTGTCGATCACCAACGCCACCCCGTCCGGCACAACTTGGCTAACGTACTCCTTGGCTGGACTTGGCAGTACCTCCATTCCCGCGCTCAACGTGGTGCTCGACCTTGCTTCGCCGCAACTGCTGACTTCTTTGTCCGTTGACGCCCAAGGCGAAGCCTCCTTCAACGCCCAGGTGCCAAACGGTTTGATCGGAACTCAAGTTTGGGCACAAGCCGCGGAGGTCGATCAAGTCAGCAACGTGATCGTGCGGACTGTGCAGTAGCGAGAGTCATTCCCAATTGGCCCCACGGGGATTTCATCCAAAAACTTGTAACGCCAAGTCGGCGTGGGCGTTCGAGGGGAAATGTCCTTTGTTGCGCTTGGAGTATTTTTTCCGATCAAGATCGCTTTAGCGGGATGGTTGGTATTTCCGCAGGAACCGGCCCCGGCGGCCAGTCCACCTCAGGTTCGAAAGCCAATCGAGGATCTCGAATGGTTGGAATTCCCAAGCCTTTGCGAGCGCCGACCATCCTGGCTGCGATCCGTTCTATCCAATGCCGAGGTAATTTTCGTATCGCCCATTGCCATTCGTTTCCCTAAGGACCGAGAGGTGTTCCCGTGCCAGTTCGAAGAACCACCCGGCATTTGGTGGGCGGGACCCACGACTGAGCCTGAGCTGCTTTCGAACTCCATCGATTTACTCAATCCACAAACACTGCGCGGCGCCTTGCCGCCGAACTTGGAAATTCCGCTAGCAGTAAACTCCCACTCTTCCAGGCAGTCCGCCACCAGGGAAGGTTGGTTGAAGCAACCACACCTCTTTTTTCTTTGGCCCGATGGCGACGGCTGGCGTTCGTCAAAAGTCGCGCCGAACGGAATCCCGGTGAATGCGATCGAACAGGCAGCCTACGTCGACGCGATCAAAAGCTGGGAATCATTAACCGCGCTCGAGCAGGGAAGCGACATGTCCTTCGCTGCCCCGTGGACTCCCGCCAAGCACGCCGAATTGGTGAGGGTGGCCATGGGGGAATGGCTGGTGAAGCTTGCGCGCAATCCGACCACCCGCGGCTACGCTGCAGATGAGCTCTATCCCTTGCGGTGCCATCGCACCCAACATGAAGCTGTGGAAGTTTGCGTCACCGTTCAAGATTTGACGCCGGATCAAGTGGATGAGTTGATTCAAATTCTGGCGGATTGCGAAACCCCAGGAGCTAGAGAACTCAAACTCTACGAAGCCTTGCGCGATTCCAGCGACCACCGCCTCGTGGATTTCCTGCTCCAATACCTCTCGAGCATCAATCTCGAAACGAAAGACCCGGGTGTACTTGGGGCTCTGGCGTATGACTTGATCACGCGTGCGGCTAATGAAGAAGCAATGACGGTATTCCGGGAGTGCTGGAGCGGCGGCATTGGTAGTTGGAAATTTGAGTCTCGGATTTATCTGCCGGATACCGCGGTGAAGCGAATTCTTTCCCTGATTCGCAGCCAACTGGAATGCTAAGCTGGAGTCGTTGAGCGAACGACCATGTTGTTGATTTTCCTTTCTATTTTTCCCATTTTCAGTGGGTCGATGGATTGCCCCATCGCCCCGGTTTCTTCGCGCCTGTCGATTGAAACGGCGGACTGCAATGCCAATGCCAGCGTCCACCATTCGGCGTACGTCCTTCCAATGCCCTTGCGGCAACTTGTCGTGGAATCCGACTTGATCCTTGAGGGCGTAGCCGGTGAATCATCTGAGTGGAAGGATCATGCGGGTTATAGTCGCGTGGGATTTGAGGTCGGCGAAGTGTTGCAGGGGAGTTGGGAGCAACCTGCGTTTTCATGTCGCTACTATTCGCAGTGGACAAGTTGCGGGCAAATGGAAATCAAACCCGGCAGTCGCTATTTGATCTTCATGGAGTTGCTCGATGACGGGAGCTACCAGATCCACGGATTGGAGAGCGGTGCCGAATTGGTGAATGATGAGTCGCTAAGGTCCTTCCGCAACGCGATTGGAAACCTGCAGCTCATTCTTCATATCAAGGACAAGCAACAGCGAAATCAAGCCATCCTCGAATGGCTGGTTTGCATCACGGTTGACCCGGTGGCGCTGGAAAACGTTGAGCGGATTGACGATGGAACCGAGCAGCTTTACGCGCTATTCGCCAGGCAGTGGAGCCCTCGCAAGCTATCTTACTTATTGACGGCCATCCTGAGTTGGAATTCCGTCTACCAACCTCGCCCGGAATACCTGCTCGAGGCGTTGGCCCATTGCAAAAACGAAGAGGCCCAAGCCTTGTTCGATCACTACTGGCCGGTAGTGGGGACCACGCGCGAGTTCAAAGGGCGGCCAACCTTGGAATTGGCGGTGGCGAATAAAATCGGCCGGATCTTGAAGGACGAATTCAAGCAAAAGACGGCCAAGTAATTGCCGCGGTCGAGGTCGGTGCGCCGTACTGAATGGTCCCCCGCACCGCCCCACATGAAATTGCTCGCTACCGTTCTAGCCTCACTGGCTTTCCTTATCGCCCCGGCATTCAGCCAGGACCTTGCTCCGGCGCTCAGCCAAGAGCCCACGGCCACGCCGAAATCTTTAACCAAATTGGACCAGCTGGTCCAGTCCTTGGTCGAAAAGGACCAGGTCGTTGGCGCCGAATTGTTGGTCATCCAACACGGCAAAACCATCCTTCACAGCTCACACGGCTGGCGCGATCGCGAAGCCAAAGTGAAGATGAGCAACGGCAGCGTCTTTTGCGTGCGCTCGATGACCAAGCCGCTGATCGGCACCGCCATTTTGATGCTCGCCGACGACGGCTTGCTCAAGCTCGACGACCCAGTCCACAAGTACCTTCCCTCTTTCGACGTCGACCCTACTCGCAAGATCACTCTCCGCCATCTATTGAACCACAACAGTGGATTCCCGATGTCGCTGATCATGGCAAGGAACTTGTCGGAGCTCAAGGGGATTGAGGACGTCGCCCAATTGGGTGCGGGGCACGAGCTCGATTTCACCCCAGGCGAGGGCTTTCGCTACAGCGATCAAGGCACCGATACGTTGACAGCGGTGATCGAAGTCGTCGCCAAGCAACCGGCTGCGGCATTTGTGGAAGCGCGAATTTTGCAGCCTTTGGGGATGGAGAGTAGCACCACATATCTTGCCAGCGATCACCCATTGCGGAAACGCGGCGGTAGCAAATACATCGGCGGTCCGGGGAATTGGTCGCCGTTTTGGGACACCAGCAAGCCGAGCATTTTCCCGTTTTTCCTCGGTTCACAGGGTTTGTATTCCACCACCGAAGACTATGCGCGCTTCACTCGATTTTGGCTGAACAAAGGCCGCGTAGGCGATCAACAATTGCTGGATCCAAAGTGGATGGCGTGGGCGTTGACGCCGGGGCCGCATCCGATGGGCGGCAAGTCTGGGCTGCCGAACATGCAGTCCGAATATGGCTCGTTGATGATGGTTTGGACTTCCTCTACCAGTTCCAAGCTCACGGCTTTCGGTCACAATGGTTCCGATGGCACGCACGCTTGGGCTTTCCCCGAGCAAAACGCGATGGCGTTTTACTTCACCCAGTCGCGCGGAACCATGACCGGTTTTCAAGTTGAAGAAGCGTTGGGTGAAGTCTTCTTCGGCGTCGAAGCTGCCACTGCGCAGCAGGCGCCGCCGAGGGAGCAATTCACCGGCTATTACCAAGAGCACGCCGATGACAGCTACCGCGCGATCGTGCTGGATGGCGAGGGATTGTCGTTGGAGGTTCCGGGTAAGGGAGTGGTGGCATTGGATTACGTCGGCGAAGATCGTTGGCGCGCTCTGACCGAGGGCATGGTTTTGCAGTTCCAGAGATCCGAACTAGGGGAGGTGATTTCCTATTCCATTGGTGACCACCAGGAATTTAAATTCCAGCCGGCCGCCGAGCTGCCAACTCCGGAAGAGGTCGCCGCGATGGTGGACCAGGCGCACCACATGGGTCGAATGAACGAACTCGGGTCGATGAAAGTGAAGACCGACATTGTGTTCACCCGCACCGGAATGAGTGGCACGATTGATACCACTTACCAATGGCCCAACCAAGTTCGGATCGACGCCGTCATTGGGCCTGAGTTTGAGCACGCTTCCTTCGACGGTTCAAAAAGCTGGTACCACTCCAAGACCAAGCCGTTGGAGGCGCGAGAGGGATTGATCGCGGAACAAATCCGCAAAGATCATCATCTCGCTCGTTTCAGCAACTTGCTGCAATGGCACCCCAAGCTGCATGTGGTTCAGCAACTCAAACGCGGCGACAAGGACCTGCTTTTAGTTCGCACCGCGGGAACTTCCGCGCCAGCCCGAACCCTTTTCGTCGACGCCAATAGCGGCCGTGTTTTGGGCGAAGACAACGTGCCAACATTAGAGGGACTCGGCAGAATGGGGCAGCGTTTGCGGTTCAACGATTTCCGCGAGGTCGAGGGTGTGCTGATCCCCTTTGAACTGCAAATTCGTTTTTCCAACAAGATGATCGGTACCTTAAAAGGAATGGTGAAGGAAGTGAGCTTCGGCGCTGAACTAGCCGACGGCTTCTTTCAGCTGCAAGGTTAAGCAAGCTTGCTAAGCCAAAGTGACCAGGGATACCTAAGCTACGTCTAGTTCCATGCGAACCTCACTGCTCCCCGCATTCATTTTGCTAGCCGCCGTTGCTGGGCTGCTAGCCGCCCTGTTTTGGCCGGATAGCCCTGAAGTTGAGGGCGCTGGTGGCCGGGGCGGTGGTTTTCAATTCCCAGTTACCTACGTCGAAATCACCACTGGCGACGCCGCCGAAACAGTGGAACTGGTTGGCGATGTGGTTTCGGCGCGGCGCAGCACATTGGCCTTTGATCGCGCCGGAACCTTGTTGGCGGTGCATGCGCGCTTGGGCGATAAAGTCTCCCAAGGGCAATTGCTGGCGGAGTTGGACGACTCGGTCCTGCGCGAAGAACACGCTGCTGCTAACGCTGCGTTGGAAGTTGCAAAAGAGCAAGCTGCCTTCGCCGAGCGCGAAGCGCATCGTGCGGAGGAGGTCGGAGAGGATGTCGTCGCCATAAGCGAAGCCGATCGTCTGCGGTCGGATGCGAAGACGGCGCAGGCGCGGGTGCAGGAGCAGGAAGCCGCCACCCGTAAGTTGGCGGCGCAGTTGCAGCGCGGGAAATTGCGCGCGCCGTTTGCCGGCATCGTCGCTCAGCGATTGCTGGATGAAGGCGCCCAAACTGGGCCGGGCAATCCGGTATTGGATTTGGTGGATCCGGTGCGGCGCGAGGTTCGATTAGAGGTGCCAGCGCAGCTGGTCGGGGCGTTGCAGGTCGGTTCTACCGTTGAGTTGACGTTGGACGAGAAGCCGAACTTCAAGCTTCAATCCACCTTGGATGCACTCATCCCAGCCACCGACCGCGGCAGTCGTTCGTTCACCGCCGTGCTGCGTCTCGATCAAACCGACGCTACTCAAGCCGCTGACTTGCTCCCCGGTTTGTTCGTCCGCGCGCGCCTGACCTTGCGCGAAGTGAAGGATCAATTGCTAGTCCCAGTCGACGCTGTCTTGCAAAGTGAGCGCGGCCATATCGTCGTTATCGCTGCCGACGACAACACCGCCAGTTTTGTGCCGGTGCGAGTGTTAGTCAGCGACGCGGATCAAATGGCGGTGGCGCCCTTCCAACAGGATGCGCTAAAAGCCGGGGACAAAATCCTGGTGACCGGCGTGCAAAACGTTTTCCCTGGCGCGCAGTTGGCTTTGAATCTGGTGGATGCCCCGGCGCCAGCGGGTGGCGCCGCAGTTGAAACGGAGCCGTCAGAATGAACCCGGTTCGCTTTGCCGTCGACCGGCCCTACACCATCGCCGTCGCAGTTTTGTTGACGGTGTTGTTTAGCTGGCTGGCGTTTCAAGACATTTCGGTTCAGCTCAAGCCGACCGTTGACGCGCCGAATATTTCGATCACCACGGTTTACCGCGGCGCCGGGCCGATGGAGGTCGAAGAGCAGATCACGCGCGAGATCGAAGATTTGGTGCAGAGTGTGGAAGGTCTGCGCAAACTGACTAGCAATTCCGGCGAGGGTGTTAGTTCAGTTGTGCTGGAGTATGAATGGGGCGTCAACAAGGACCGCGCCGTGGTCGACGTGATCAACAAACTGTCGCAGTTGCCGCCGCTGCCGCCCGAGGCCGAAGAGCCGGTGGTGGCCGTCGGCAGTATGGATGGCAGTGATATTGCGATGTGGCTGGTGGTCGAATCGCATTATGAACCGAACCGGATTCGCCAGTATGTGGAGGAAGAGATTGGGCCGCGCTTGGAGCGGGTGGATGGCGTTGCCAGTTTGATGTTGGTCGGTGGATCGGTGCGCGAGATTCGCGTGTTGATCGACCCCGATCGATTGGCGGCCCGCGCCGTGACCTTTGCCGAACTGACCTCAGCGCTGCAACGTGGCCACGTCGACTTGCGCGGTGGAACGGTGGAAACGCCGAATATGCAGCTGACGGTGCGCACCGAAGGGCGGCATGAAGAGCTTGCCAAAATCGGAGACATCGTCATTCGTCGCGATGAAAAAGGAACCGTGCACGTGCGCGACGTCGCCGACCTTTCCGACGGCTTCCGAGAAGGCGGCACCGTGGTTCATACTGCTGGCGCACCGACAGTTGCGATTGGCGTGGCGCGAGAAACCGGGGCCAATGTTGTTGACATGATTGAAGAGGCCGACGAGGTCATTCTTGAACTCAATCAACGCTACCGCGAACGCAATTTAGACCTGCGCCTCAAGCCGGTGCACCGCGACACCGAGTACCTGAATCAGGCGATGGCCTTTGTGAAGGACAACTTGCTGCTGGGTGCTTTGCTGGCGGTGGGCGTGCTACTGATTTTCCTGCGCAGCATTCGCAGTGTGATCGTGGTGGGGGTGGCGATTCCGGTGTCACTGATCGCCGTGTTCCTGGTTATGAACGCGCTCGGCCGCACTCTCAACGTGGTCAGTATGGCGGGCTTGGCTTTTGCGGCTGGCATGGTGGTTGACAATGCGATCGTGGTTTTGGAAAACATCTTCCGCCACATGGAACGCGGCAAATCGGCGCGCGAAGCGGTGGTGCAAGGCGGTCAAGAAGTGTGGGGTGGTGTGCTGGCGGCAACGCTGACGACGGTGGCGGTGTTTTTGCCCATCGTCGGCATCAAAGAAGAAGCTGGCCAGTTGTTCGCCGACTTGGCGATTGCGATTTCGGCGGCGGTTGCGCTGTCGCTAGTGGTTGCGCTAATGGTAGTGCCAACCCTGACCGCGCTGTTTTTTCAAAGCGCCGACGCCGGGGCCAAAAAGCTGATCGAAAAAGAAACCAAAGTCGGCCCAATCGCGCGCATTTACGACGCCATCATCAAGCGTTTGGTCGGTCGCGGTTTTGGCAACGTGATGTGGAAGACGGCGCTGCTGGTGTGGGTGATTGCCGGGACCGTGGCAACACTGCGCATTGTTCCGCCAGCGGGTTATCTGCCCAGCGGCAACCGCAACCTGACATTATTCTTGGGCCAACCGGTGCCGGGGATGCGCAACGAAGCGCTGGTTGAAACGATGAAGCCGCTAGAGGAATGGCTGCTGACTCAGCCGGAAATCGAGCGCTACTTCTTAGTGCTAGCCGGTCAATTCAATGGCGGCGGCGTCGTGCTCAAAGACGAATACGCCACCGGTCCGGGCCTGCAAGGATTCCAGCAGCGCTTCCTGCCGGTGACTTTTTCGGTGCCAGGTTTCCGCTTTTTGATTCCGATCCAAGCCAGCTTGTTCCGGGATTCAGGCAAGCAATTCACGGTCGAAATCACCGGCCCCGACCTCGCGACTCTGGCGGCAGCCGCAGCGGAAATCCAACAGCAACTCGGTTCGTGGGAAGGTGTACAGCCGAATGGAGTCTCTTCCGATTACATCGAAGGGCGTCCCGAACTTCGCGTCGACGTCGACGCTCACCGCGCCGCCGAAGCTTCGATGTCGGTGGCGCAGGTCGGAGCAGTGGTGGAAACTGCGGTTGCCGGTCGACGCGTCGGTTCGTGGTCTGACGGCGGTCGCGATTACGACTTGGTGGCGGTGGTGCCGCCAGAACGCGTGCGCAGTTCTGAAGAGTTGGCCTCGCTTCCCGTGATCACGGATCAACGTGAACGCACCACGCTGGGGGCACTGGCAACGGTCACCCGCACCTCAGGTCCGCAAAGCGTGCTGCGACTGGAGCGCGAACGCGCCATCACCTTGTCGGTCAACCTTAAACCCGAGGCAGTTTTGCAAGGGGTGATGGAAGACGTGCGTCAGAACGTGGTCATTCCGGCGATGAATCAATTGCCGTCGGACTACCGCATTGGATTGGGTGGTTCGGCCGACAAGTTCAGCCACACGCTAACGCAATTGCTCAGCAGTTTCTGGCTGGCGATTTTGATCACCTACTTGTTGCTGGTCGCGCTGTTCCGTTCGTGGATCTCGCCGATCGTGATTCTGGTCACCGTTCCACTGGCGCTATCCGGCGGTATGCTGGGCGTGACCATTGCTTCGGGGATTAGCGCCAACGCCAATTACGATCTGCTGGCTATGCTCGGCTTCGTCATTTTGGCTGGCGTGGTGGTCAACAACGCAATCCTGATCATCCACCAAGCCAACAACTTGATCGACGAAGGCAAGCAACGCCGCGACGCTTTGCGCGAAGCTGCACTGACGCGTTTGCGCCCAATTTTGATGTCGGTCACCACTTCCGTTTGCGGCATGCTGCCGTTGGCGGTGGGAACTGGTTCTGGTTCCGAGCTGTATCAAGGACTGGCGGCTGTCGTCGTCGGCGGTTTGATCGTCAGCACCGTGTTCACCTTGTTCCTGGTACCCGCCCTGCTCAGCCTAGGCTGGGACGTGCAGACGGCCTTCCGTCGCCGTACTGCTTAGCCTGTTGCAGGAGTCCGTTGCGAGCCGCGGATCAGTTTTCTGAAACGGTTGCCAAGTCCATGCATTGGTTTTTTGACTGGCCAATCGCTATTTTTTGCACTGTAGTTGGCCTGCTCAGTGTGGGTATCCTGCTGCTCTGGAACGAGTGGTTTGACCCGATCTTGGCCGCCAAACTACCGACTGCCAAGGCGAGCCAATGGCACTGGGTCGTGTTGACCGGGGTGCTGTTCGCCTCCATCAACGCAACACTTGAAGAGCTCTGCTTTCGCGAAATTTTATTCCAACCGCTGCGGAGGATTTGTTCCCCGTTCAGCAAACTACTAAAAGCTCGCATCTCCGCTACCTTGCTGGCAAATGCGATCCAAGCATTGCTCTTTGGAGTCATGCACTGGGGAAGTCAATCCGTCCCTCATGGATTTTCAGGCTTCGTGCTGACGGCAGCTTTTGGCTTCGTCCTCGGTGCGGCCCGCGTCATTTTCCAAGGACTTGCCGCACCCATTTGGATTCACATCATCGCTGATCTCGGTGTTTTCTTTCTGCTCGTCAGCAATGCTTGAAGTGCTCGAACTTTCCCTGGTGTGATCGGTCAATCTTTCCCTCTATGTCGCTTAGGAATTCCAATCCAAATCACAAAAATCGAGCCGCCAAACATGCCTAAAAACATATCCAACATGGTGTCGTCGACGCCGCCTTGTGCGTGAGTCCAGCCAATCGAATCCGTCGTCCATTCCGCAAACTCCCATAATCCGGTTGTCGCTCCAGTAGCATTGATGGTCAGGAGCTGTAGCGCAAAAATCGTCGGTTTACCGAGCAACTGACGTCCGGCGGAAGTCTGCAAGCTGTGCCAGAAAAAGTAAGCAATGGCGACGCCACCGAGGTTGTGCATCGGGTTGTCCATATTGGGAACTCTGCGATAAGCGTTCCAGCCTAAGGAGGCGATGGCATGAAGGCTAAAAATGGCAATTGGCAACCAACCTGCCCGGCGTACCGATTGAGCTATCCAACCACCTAAAAGCGCGAAGCTGAAGGCGGCAGGTTCGTGGACTTGCGTGGAAGGGGGAGTCGGGGCAGGGTCCCGGGTTGGGTCAGAGGTTGGGGGCATCGCGATAGGGTGAATATGCGTAGTACTTCGGGTAGTCATCCAGCCGCACGTGCAGCCACGGTACGCCGTCACCGGCTGTGCTTAGCCAAACGGGTCGCTGAGCTACGCGTTTCAAAAATGTCTGGCCGACTCGAGCCCAAAACTTGTGCTGTTGGCCTTCGCTGGCGTGACGGGTGAAGTCACCGAGGTGGCAGTACGCATCACCGGTGGCCGATTGGGCAGAGTGATTCCCACTCGACCCCATTCGCGATGGAGTCGGAACTACCAGAATGGCGTCGCCGCCTAGGTTGGGGAAGTTGATGGCGTGCGAGGTTGGAGCGCCGTGCAGGTGTTCGGCAAAGGCGGCGCTGCTTGCCGGGCGCGCCAAGGACAGATCTTCAATGGCGACGAATTCGAAGGGGCGGTCCAGGTTTTGGGCCGACACGGGCGGCGTTTCCCAGCGATAGGCTTGATGGGGGATGTCGCGCAGACTTTGAATCCAGAATCGCCGGAACGGCATGGACGCAACTAGATGGCTGGCGAAGCAATCAAATGCCATCGGCTCTCCGTTTTGCTGGAGGGTTGAGTGAACTCCTCGTGGAATCCCTAGATCATTGGATTGGGCATGCCAGCTCATTTTCAAACGCTCCCGATCGCGCGCGATTTCAGATCATTGCTTGTTCCGCTCGGCTTGTTTTTCCATGTAGCGCCACATGATCGTGCCCCAGAAGTAGCCGCCGATGGGAAACAAGATCAGCGATAGCCACAGCAACGGCCAAAACGGCAACTCTTCCCACCAAGCCATGATGATGGAAAACAAAACAGCGGTTGGGAAGCCCCAAACAATCACTCCCCAGAAACCCACGAAATGACCGCGGCCTTTGGCCATGAAGCGATTCTGCTCGGGATCTGGTGGAGGAGCGGGTGGCTCTTTGGGTTCGCTCATGCTTCTAATTTAATCGGTTTTCAAGCCTGCGACATGGCTTTGATGTCGGCCCAGGTCAGATCGAACTTGGCCAAATATTTTTTCAATCGATCGCTGTCGTTGCGACTTGCTTTGCGTTTGCGCGATTCGGCAAACAACCGCCTTCCCGCCGCCGCCATCGTCGGGGACAGGCTGCAAATGCGGACGACCTCCTGGAGCTGGACTTGGTCGAACCAGTCCAGAGATTTGCCTTCCATCGGGGAATGGAAACCAGAGTCCAGTCGTCGCCAAGAGGCCTGTAGCCGGCTGATTTCTTCCTCGACCAACGGTAGGGAAATGCGGTTGTTATCGGCCAGCGTGACCATGCGGGTGATGGCGGCGCCAAAATCGCGGAAATTGGCGTTCCAGGTGGTGGCAGGGTTGTTGGCGAATTCCAAAAACCGCTGACGACCTTCGGTGTTGAGGCTGACCTTGCGGCCGAGTTGCTTGGTGTGGCGCGCGAGTTCGAAGTCGAGGTTTGGCTCCAGGTCTTCCATGCGGTCGGCGAGGCGCGGGAGTTCGAAGCTCCATAAATCAATCCGCGCAAGCAGGTCTTCGCGGAACTTGCCGTCGGCGACTGCGGCGTAAAGGTCGCGGTTGGTGCCAGCGATTAACTGAAAGGTGCTGTGGCTGGCTACATCGGCACCGAGCGGGGTGAAGGTGCCGTCTTCGATGGCGCGCAACAGCATGGTTTGTTCATCGAGGCCGAGTTCACCGATTTCATCGAGGAACAAGACGCCGCCGTCGGCAGCTTGCAGCAGGCCGTCGCGTTTGTTGAGCGCGCCGGCGAAGGCGCTTTTTTCGTGACCGAACAAGGTGCTCATGGCGCCGTCGCCGCGCAAGGTGGCGCAGTTGACTTCGATGAACGGGCCGATTTGAGAGTCCACCGGAGTTTGCGATTTTTTGAGTTCGTAAATTCGCCGCGCCAGCTGCGTTTTGCCGACGCCGGTTGCACCAGTCAGCAGGATGGGAGCGGTGGATCGCGACGCCACTTGCTCGATGCGATCGATCAGTTGGTTGAAGACCACGGACCGCGTCTCGATCCCGGCTTTCAAGAACGAGGTGCTGTCCTGCCGCTCGGCCTCGAAACGCGCCGCCAGTTGGTCGTAGCGCGAGAGGTCGAGGTCGATGGTGGTGTAGGTGCCCGAAGAATCGTGAGTGCGGGTGCGACGACTGGCTGGCGGCGAAGTTTGAATCAGACGGGCCGGGATGTGTCGCGTTTCGACCAGCAGGAACCAGCAGATTTGAGCGACGTGCGTGCCGGTGGTGATATGGACGTAGTAGTCCTCTTCATCGGGGTCAAAGGGGTAGTGGTCGGCGAAGTCGCGCAGGTCGCCGTAGACGTCGGAAAAGTCCCACGGGTCGCGGAATTCGACTTGGTGCAGCCGCGTTTCCGTTTCCGGCGAGGTGGTGTGAATGTCCTCGAGCAACGCCTCGGCGGGGCGTTGGAATTTGGGCTGGGCAATCAATTCCAGCCGGTCAGCGAGGAAGTCAGGTTGCTGGCACAGGCTAAGGGTGGGGCGCCAACGCTCCCATCGATCCGGCACCCATTTGCCGTCGGCGCGAATGGAGCGGTCAAGGGAGGTGCCGTAAAGGCTGAAGACGACAGTGCGGCGCTGGGCCATGGTGGATTATAATATTGGATAGGCATCTATCCGGTTGCATTATGCCGATTGGCGGGAAATGAGCAAAACATCCCCAGGGTCTTGTGGCACGCGGTTCGTTTAATAAAACCGTCTCGAAGCAGTAAGCTCACACCAGCAAAATGAAAAGCTACATGGAAATCGACGGTGGCCGCGTCCCGATCAAGGCGTGGGCCCACGGCGTTCACTTTGACGAAAACGCCATTACCCAGCTGCGCAACACTGCGCAGAGCCCGGTCATTCACGGTCACTTGGCCGTCATGCCGGACTGCCACTGGGGAATGGGGGCCACGATCGGCAGCGTGATTCCGACTAAAAACGCAGTCATTCCGGCTGCGGTTGGCGTCGACATCGGCTGCGGAATGATGGCGGTGAAGACCACGCTGCACGCCAATGATTTGCCCGATTCGCTGCGCGGCATGCGCAAGATGATTGAGCACGCCGTCCCGCACGGCATGAGCAAGCGCAGGCGCGGTCGGGCCGACAAAGGTGCGTGGAGCGATGTACCGAAGCGGGCAGGCAACTTGTGGCAAGCGCATCTGCACGATCGCTTCCGTTCGTTGTGTGAGCGCTACCCGGTGCTGCGAAACACCAACAACATTCATCACTTGGGAACGCTGGGTAGCGGCAACCACTTCGTGGAAGTCTGCTTGGATGAAGACAAAAACGTGTGGTTCATGCTGCACTCCGGCTCGCGCGGGGTGGGCAACCGCATTGCGACAGTGTTCATCGAAGAAGCGAAGAAGGATATGGAGGTCCACCAGGCGAACTTGCCTGATGAAAACCTGTCCTACTTGTCCGAAGGCACTCCGCATTACAACGACTACATGGAAGCGGTGGAATGGGCGCAGGACTTCGCGCGGATCAATCGTCAGGTGATGATGGAAAACGTCATCGAGGGGGTTGCCAAAGTGCGCGGCTTGCCAAAATTCAAAGCCGATGTGATGGCCGTCAACTGCCACCACAATTACGTCACCCGTGAGACTCACTTGGGCGAAGAATTGCTGATCACCCGCAAGGGGGCGGTGCGCGCCGGATTGGGCGACATGGGAATCATTCCGGGATCGATGGGGGCAAAATCGTTCATCGTTCGCGGCTTAGGAAACGAAGACAGCTTTTGCTCGTGCAGCCACGGCGCCGGTCGGGTGCTGTCGCGAACCAAAGCGAAAAAAATCTACTCGGTAGACGATCAAATCAAAGCCACGGAAGGTGTGGAATGCCGCAAGGATGCTCAAGTCATCGACGAAATCCCGATGGCGTACAAGGACATCGACGCGGTGATGCGCGCCGGGAGGCGGAAGCCTGGCTTGATGCGCCAGCACCTGGCTTGCGTGCGAGCGGCCGCAACCATTTCCAACGGCACTGTTTCCGGCGACGAATTGGGCAGTCAACAGCTGACCTTCGCGCCGGGGCAGGTGCAGGCGGGGGATTACCACTTTGCGGTCGGTTCTGCCGGCAGTGCCTCCTTGGTTTTGCAAACGGTTTTGATGCCGCTGCTTTTGGCTGGCGGCCCCAGTTCCGTGCGCATAGAAGGCGGTACTCATAACGCCTGGGCACCGCCGGTGGATTTTCTGCAGCTCAGCTTCTTGCCTCAGTTGCAAAAGATGGGCGCCGACGTGGATCTGCGGATGGAACGCGTCGGCTTTTTTCCGGCCGGTGGGGGAATATTGTTTGCCCAGATCAAACCGCTCACCGAAGCCAAACCGTTCACTCTATTGGAGCGCGGTGTTCCCGGTTCTCATTACGCAATGATTCGTCGAGCACATCTGACGCCGAGTATTGCCGACCGTGAATGGGAGTCAATGCGCCGCGTGCTGTTCTGGGATTCAGCGCAGCGACGCGACATTGATCACTTGGAGAGTGCTGGTCCGGGCAACTCGGTGCACGCCATTCTGCAATTCGAAAACGTCACCGAAGTGGTGAGCAGTTTCGGCAGTCGTCAACGCGGCGCCAAGCAGGTGGGGCGCGATGCTGGCAAGTCAGCTGCGACTTATCTCAACGGCACTGCGCCCGTCGGCATGCACTTGGCGGACCAGCTGCTGCTGCCGCTGCTGTTGCTGAAAGGTGGGGAATACCTTGCCGAGGCGGCGACGAAGCACACGGTTACCAACGCAGACGTCATCCACAACTTCTACCCGGATCGAGTTTCGATGAGCGAAATGAGCGATGGCAACGTTTTCATCGAGGTGAAAAGCCAATGATCCCTGAAAGCTCCTAATCGCAGTTTCCCCAGGTTCCATCTGGTTTTCCGCCGATTCTTCCCACCCTGCCCGGGCTTTTTTCGTGATAAACTCCACGACTAAGCCCGGGCAGTATTTTTTGCCACCCTCTGAATTCCCGATGCGCTCCCCACTGCAATCCCTCTCCCTTGCGATCGCGCTTTGCGCATTGCTGCTCTCCACCTCGAGCCAGGCTCAAGTTGTGATCAGCGAATACTCGTCGGCCAACGTCGACGAACTTCGCGACCAACTCGGCGAAACGCCGGACTGGATTGAGCTGTACAACTCTGGTGCCGCGCCGGTCGACCTCACCGGTTGGGGCTTGAGCGACGACCCCGCAGATCCATTTCAATGGACCTTTCCGCCGTCGGGAATTTTGCCGGGACAATATTTGATCGTGCATGCCAGTGGTGCCGATCAGCGCGCTTTCCTTACCGAGCGCATCACCGTTTCAGGAGTGGGAGATTCGTGGCGCTACCTGGAACCAACTTCCGAACCAGCCAGTAACTGGCGTTTGCCTAGCTTCGATGATTCTAGTTGGTCAGAGGGACCAGCTGGTTTCGGTAAAGATAACGGCGACGACAGCACCGTGCTTCAAGGCGACGTCATCTTTCTGCGCAAGAGCTTCCAACTGAATCAAGCGCTGATCGATTCGGTCGTCACTCTGGACTTTCATATCGATTACGACGACGGCTACGCGCTCTACCTCAACGGCGTCGAAATTCGGCGGGAAGCTCTAGGTCCGCGCTTCAGTACGGTTGGTTTTGATGAGTTTGCATCCAGTTCAAACGAAGCCAATCTTTACCGCGGCAATCCGATTGAAGGCATTCGCTTGGATAACCCATCAGACTATTTGGTTGCGGGGAAGAACACTGTCGCCATTCAGGTTCATAACGTCAACGACTCCTCAAGCGACCTCAGCCTGATCCCCTTCATCACCATTGGTCGGTTTTCAGTCAATCCAAATAGCTCCGTTTCGCCGGGTTTGATATTTGAAGACCCCGAATTGCATACCAATTTCAAACTATCGGCGGTGGGGGATGACATCGTTCTGCCCGAGGCAAATGGAACTTTGGTCGAGCATATTCAAACTGGGCGCATGTACTCCAACATCTCGCGCGGACGCCATCCGCAGGGATTGCCGGGTCAATATTTCTTCCTTTACGGAACCCCCGGCGCCGCGAACTCTGCCCTAGCCGAGACTAGTTTTTCGGTGCCGGTGGAAGTTTCTCCACCAGGCGGTCTGCACACCGGTGGCGCCACCGTTTCGATGAGCCACCCGTCACCGACGGCCGGAATTCGCTACACCCTTGATGCCAGCGAACCGACCGATCAGTCCACGCTTTACACCGGTCCCTTCCAAGCTCCAAGCCCAATCAGCGTGGTGCGCGCGCGTGCTTTCGAGGCCAACAAGTGGCCTAGTTGGCCCACCAGTGATACCTACATCGACGGCGTTTCTTCGCAGCTGCCGATCTACTCGCTCGTTACCGATCCGCCGAACCTGTGGGATCACCATACCGGGATCTACGCCCGTGGACCAGACGCATGGCCGTTCTGGCCTTACCTAGGCGCCAACTTTTACAAGCCGTGGGAGCGGCCGGTGCACGTCGAAATGATCGAACCGGATGGCAGCGTTCCGATGGACTTTGATGGCGGCATCATGATTCATGGTGGCGCTTCGCGGTCATGGGATCAGAAGAGTTTCCGTGTACTTGCGCGCAGTGGTTACGGCCCGGATCGCCAAGAGTACCGCCAGTTTATTGACCGCGGCTACGACAGCATGAAGCGCATCATCTTGCGCAATGGCGGCACCGATTGGGGCAACGCGATTCTGCGCGACGGCTTTGCCAATCGCGTGGTGGAAGGTTTGGATTTGGAGACCTCAAACTTCCGTCCAGCAATGATCTTGCTGAATGGTGAGTATTGGGGGATTCAAAACCTGCGCGAGCGATTGGATAAGTGGTATTTGGAAAACCGCTACGACATTGATCCCGACAACCTCGACATGATCGAGTTGAACCGCAACGTCAAGCAAGGCGATTCGGATCATTACGACACTATGTTGGAGTTCATGCGCGAAAATCCGATGAGCGATCCGGCCAACTTTGCCCACGTGCAAACGATGATGGATACGGCCAACTTCGCGCTCTACAACGCCGTCGAGATCTTCTTCTCCAATACCGACTGGCCGCAAAACAACATTCAATACTGGCGCCCTCGCACACCTGATGGCCGCTGGCGTTGGATCTTGTACGACTTGGACAACGGGTTGAGTGGTAGCTCGGGCTACGCCAACAATACGCTACGCCACGCCACTACCGGGGGTGGTTGGGATACCTTCGTCATGCGCACGCTGTTGGAGAACGCTGAATTCAAGCAAGACTTCACCAACGGCTACGCCGATTTGATGAACACCGTGTTCTTGCCGTCGCGCACGGTTCCCATTCTTGATCAAATGGCAGCTTCGATGGATCCGGAAATCGATCGCCACTTCAATCGCTGGAGCGGCACGCGCACCAAGTGGCAAAATGAAGTCAATTCGGTGGAGACCTTCATGAACCTGCGACCGGATTACGCACGCAGCCATGTGCTCAGTGAATTTGGTTTCAGCGGCGAATACACTTTGGATTTGGACATTCAACCCGAAGGCGCGGGCTACATCAAGCTGACTTCGATCGACGTTTCCGATCCTTTCACCGGCAGCTACTTCCTGGGGAATCCGGTCAAAATCACCGCCGTTCCCGCCCCTGGATACGCATTTGATTCATGGTCCGACCCGATGCTGCCCACCAGTGAATCCATCGCCATCGATCCAATTGCGGATTACGCGCTGGCCTGCAACTTCGTGCAAATGAGTGCCTCAGCCGTCATCAACGAAATCAACTACAAGTCCGCCGACGACTTTGATGCCGGTGACTGGGTTGAGATCTACAACAACTCCGACGCGCCGCTGGACATTTCTGCTTGGGAGCTCGCCGATGAAGGCAATCGTTTTGTCATTCCTGCCAGCACCATCATTCCGGCTCGTGGTT
>CAZMDZ010000030.1:17647-18651 GCA_964565175.1 uncultured Planctomycetales bacterium | reverse complement strand
ACTTGATCGCGAGGCAAACCGCAAGAACCGGCAAGTAGAGAGGGTTCGCCCGAGTTCAGTAAGCCGCCGACGGTGCCAGCTTGGGCGTGATGGCCGAGCATCAATCCGTTTTCGGCGAGAGCGGCGGTGAGTTCAGCCAGCGGTAAGCCAGCGTCGACTTCACAGGTGCGATCTTCGGCGTCGATCCAATGAATTTTCTTGATAGCCGCGCTGCTGATCAGCTGCGCGGACAAAGCAGGCGAGCCGGAGTCGTCGGTCGCCGAACCCAACAGCCGGGAGCGGCGTGTGGATGATCCAATCGGTTGCCAAGGAGTGGAGCTGGCAAGCGCTTGGCGAATCCAATCTTGGGCTTCTCCTTCGGTGGTGGGGGTGAAAACGGTGGAAGTCATGCCGTAGTCGGTCGCCGGTGGCGATGGAAGGCTTCCATGCAGCCACGTTTCATCGGCAAGCCCTTATTCGGGTTGAGCAGATTGTCTTGGTTCAAAACTCCGCGCAGGGCCGCCATCACTTGCAATTCATCGGCGCTGAATTGCTCGGCCATCAAATGATGCTTTTCTAAACCAACTCCGTGCTCACCGGTGATCGATCCGCCGAGTTCCAAGCACTTGCGCAAAATTCGCGTGCCGGTTGTTTCCACCAACTCCACTTCATCAGCATCCGCCGCGTCGTAAGTGATGTGCGGATGGATGTTGCCGTCTCCGGCGTGGAACAAGTTACAGATTTTCAGCTTGCTCTCATCTTCCATCAAGGCGACGAAATCCATGATCTCTACCAGCTTGGAGCGCGGCACCACGCCGTCCATGACAAAGGAATCTGGCCCCAATTGGCCAAGCGCCCCGCCCGCACCCTTGCGCCCCTTCCATACCGCAAGTCGCTGCTCTGGAGTTTCGGCTTTGTCGATCTGCAGCGGGTCATGCTGGCGCAACAACTCTTCAATCGCCAACGCGTCTATGCTCGTGCGTTCTTCGGCGCCTTCAACTTCAACAATCAACACCGCACCGGCA
>CAZMDZ010000030.1:0-17637 GCA_964565175.1 uncultured Planctomycetales bacterium | reverse complement strand
CGACGGCGCGAATCGTTTTTTGATCCATTACCTCCAAAGCCACCGGTTGATGCCCGGCGGAAACGATGTCGCTGACTGCGGTGCAGGCAGTACGGATCGAATCGAAAGCCGCCATCAAAGTGACAATGCTTGGTGGTAGCGGAATCAACCGCACGGTCAACGAAACAATGACGCCTACCGTTCCTTCCGAACCAAGTAGGAAACCGCGCAGGTCCAAGGCGTCGCTGAAAGTCGTGGCGCTGCCCCAAGTTTCCATGGTGCCGTCGGCCAGAACGACTTCGGCGGCCAGGATGTGTTGGCTGGTTGTGCCATGCAAAAAGCATTGCGGCCCGCCAGCGTTTTCGGCGGCGTTGCCACCCAATGTGCTGACCGTTTGACTGGCTGGATCTGGTGCGTAGCGCATTCCCAAGTCAGCAACTTGCCGCCCGAGTTCCGCGTTGACCACGCCGGGTTCAACCTTGGCCCAACCGCCGTCGACGTTGACCTCGTGAATTTTGCGCATCCGCGCCATCGCCAAAATCACCCCGCCCTCCGGGACGAGCAGACCGCCAGATAGGCCGGTGCCTGCCCCGCGTGCAGCGAACGGAATACCCGCTTGATGCAAAATCCGCACGCAAGCAGCGACTTCTTGCTTGGAAGCTGGCAGCAAGACCGCCGAGGGTTTGCAGCGGAACAAAGTGAGGGCATCGCTTTCATAAGCTAAAAGCGAGGCGGCGTCGGTTAGCGCATAACGATCGCCGACGACTTTGCTCAATTGCGTCAACACCGTTGGCGACATCATTCCTCTGGGGTCCCTCGCTTGGGTAGCCAGCGCGGGGTGCGTTCTTTGTACACCTTAAAGCCTTCTCCGAAGATCATTTCGGCGTCGCGCTCTTCGTAGGGTGCGATCAAAAAGATCCATGCCGCGGTTAATACGCCCAGGACAAAGCGGTCGAGGGTGACGTCGGGCATGCCGATTAAGGCCAGCAGAATGCCGAGGTTGAGCGGCTGGCGGATTACCGAGTACGGCGGCAGGGCAATGAACTCTTGGCTTGGGGGAGTGCGGCCGGTGGCCAGAGCGCGCAGGTGCGGCAAGCCCAAGAGTTGCGCGCCGCCAACGACAAACGCTGCCCAAGTGGCAAGCACCAAACCAATGCCTTGCACGATGTTGGCGAGGATGCCGGCGAATCCATCCAGGCTCCACAACACTGGCCCGGTGGTCTGCCAGTAGTTCGCCATCAAACAAAGGCCGATGCCGGTGATGAAAACATAAAGCGGGCGTTCCCCGCACGGACCCAACGGCATATTGAGCCATTTGCGACCGATGCCGCGGGCGAAAATCGAGTGCGGCAGAATGAATAGGGAGAGCAAGAAGACATCAACCACCAAAGCCCACGGTTGGAACTCGGCCGCCGCTTCCAGATCGGCGGCGAAGAGCAAGCGGGCCCAACCCAGTAGACCGACTAGGGCGAATAGGGGAGCCGTCCAAAGCAGCAGGGCGGCCAGTGGACGGGGTAAGGTTGACGGCGCCGGTGGCCGGTCGTCGGGTTCGGGCGTCACCGGTTCGATCTTGCGACTCTTGCGAGGCGGCTGATCGGGGGGGGCCGCAGGCTTCGGCTTCGGTTCGGTGGATTCGGAGGGTTCGGTCACAGCAACGGGGTCGTGTGTGACATGGTACGCCTCGCGGGCATCGTTTTGCACGATCACCGATTTGGGCCAAGTTGGGCAGAATTGTTCGCACAAGCCGCAACCGGTGCATAGCTCCGGCACCAAGCTGGGCGTGCCGTTGAGCATGGCGATGGCGCGCGGTTGCACGGGGCAGACCGAAACGCAGGCATCGCAGTAGTGATCCTTATGCGCCAAACAAGTCTCTTCATCGAACACCGCCAAGCCGATGTCGATCTCGCGCACACTTTCCAGGACTTGCAACGCGCCAGTGTCGCAAGCGGTGATGCAACTCATTTCATTACAAACTCCACAAGCAGTCGTTGACGGCAAAATCTGCGGCGTGCCAGCATCGTCTCGACCTTCCGGCACCGGCACGATGGCGTCGACGGGGCAGGCTTCGAAGCAGTCGTCGCAGGGCGTGCAATAGGTTAGAAACGATTGCTCGGGTAATGCACCCGGTGGCCGCAAGCGTGCATGCTGGTGCAACGCGGTGTGCTTGGCTGCTTCGGCCGCGCGCTGGGCTTGGAATTTCTTTGCCCGTTCTTCAGCGGACAAGCCTGCGTCGCTGAGCATTCCGGGCTTGACCGCATCAACGGAATCCGCCACGGTTCGCACCAAATTGCGCAAACCGTGGCGGAAGAAATCTCGCCGATCGACGTTGTTGTCTTTGGGCAAGGGCAGTCGCCGTTGAAGGTTACTTAGTTGCCCGAGAAATCAGCTTGGCTTGCAGGAACAGCGCCAGGTAATCGCGACTACCTGCCTTGGAGTCGGTGCCCGACATGTTGAAACCGCCAAATGGGTGTACGCCCACCAAAGCGCCGGTGCACTTGCGGTTGATGTACAAGTTGCCAGCCATCAACTCTTGGCGCGCGCGAGCGATTTTCTCTTCGTTGCGACCGAAGTAAGCGCCGGTCAAGCCGTAGATGGTGTCGTTGGCGGCCTCGATGCCTTCTTCAAAGCTGGCGACCTTGGTGACGGCGACTACTGGCGCAAACAGCTCTTCTTGGAAGATGTAATCGCTACGGCCGACGCCGGTGAACACAGTGGGCTGCAGGTACCAGCCGTCTTCGGAAGCGCGTTCTCCACCGGCGACCAAAGTGTTGCCATTTTTCTTGGCCTCTTCGATGCCCTTCAGAGCTTCGTTCATCGCCTTTTCGTTAATCATCGCGGCCAAGAAGTTGTGCTTCTCGGACGGGTGACCAATGGTGGTGGCTTCCACCAACGGCAAGAACTTCTCCATGAACTCGTCGTGGATTTTTTCGTGCAGAATCAAGCGCGAGCAAGCCGAGCACTTTTGTCCCTGGAAGCCAAAGGCTGCCGAGTAGGTGCCGGAAACGGCCTTGTCGACGTCGGCGTCTTCATCGATGAACATGAAGTCCTTGCCACCCATTTCGGCGGTGACGCGCTTCAGCCAAATCTGGCCTTCCGGGGTTTCACCAGCTTTTTGGTAGATGCGTTTGCCGATTTCCATCGAACCGGTGAAGTTGATGAAACGAATCTGCGGGTGCTCAACCATGGTGTCGCCGACTTCGCCACCGGAGCCCGGCACGAACTGCAAGACGCCAGCTGGCAAGCCGACTTCTTTCATCAGGTCGATGAACATCGAAGCGATGCCGGGGCTGTCCGACGCGGGCTTCAGCAACATGCAGTTCCCGGCAGCAACCGGGGCCATGCAGACACCAATCATGATCGCCAGCGGGAAGTTCCACGGTGGAATGGCAACGCCGACACCCAACGGGATGTAACGCATCTCGTTGTCTTCGCCGTGAATCCGGGTCACCGGCTGCGGGCGATCGTAACGCAGAGCTTCGCGAGCGTAGAACTCAAGGAAGTCGATTGCTTCGGCAGTATCGCCATCGGCCTCGGCCCAGGTCTTGCCGACCTCGTAAACCATCATTGCCGAGAACTCATGCTTGCGCAGGCGCAGGATGCGCGCAGCTTTGAACAGGTATTCGGCGCGCTCAGCAGCGGAACGGCGCGACCAATCGCCAAATGCTTTGTGGGCACCGACGATGGCACCCAGCACATCGTCTTTGCTGGCTTTGGCGGAGTTGGCGACGACGCGGGAAGTCATCGATGGGTCGGTGGACTCGAAAGTCCCGGCGCCACCTTCTCTATCTTCACCGTCGATGTGCAGGCGCACGACGACCGGCAGGGAAGCTTCGATCTTTTTCAACGCCGCCTGGAAGGGCTTGGCGTTTTCTTCTTTGGAGAAGTCGGTGAACGGCTCGTTGACGAACGGAGTGATTTCAGAGGTGGTTTGCATCTGTCTCAGGACTCTGGAGTAGGGGCCGGCGCACTGCCGTCGGGCTCGACGGGAGGAGCGGCGGTGGCCGGCCGCCCATTATGAAGGAACGCGGCCAATTCGTCTGCGCTTCTGGCCGCATAAGCTGCTTTTCGCTGCTTTTTATGGACGGGCGGGTAAAACGGCGGCAGCAAGCCAAATTCTGCCTTCATCGGCTGAAAATCGCCAGTGGGCGAGTAGGCGACGTGATGGCAAAGCGCGCCGAGCAGGGTAGTCGTCGGCAATGGCTGCGGAGTTTGGCCGCGCAAGCGAGCAACGGCATTGCGGCCAGCCACCAGTCCAGAACCGATGTTGCCAAGGTAGCCCTCCATGCCGGTGATTTGCCCGGCCAGGAATAAGCCCTGGCGTTGGCGCCATTCAAGCACGTCGGTGAGCAGCTTGGGGGCGTTGACGAAGGTGTTGCGGTGCATCGAGCCCAGGCGGCTGAATTCGGCGTTTTCCATGCCCGGCAAGGTGCGGAAAATGCGCTCTTGCTCGGGGTAGCGCAGGTTGGTTTGAAAGCCGACCATGTTGAAAAGCGTGCCGAGGGTGTTTTCTTGGCGCAGTTGGATCACGGCATAAGGCCAGCGACCGGTGCGCGGATCATCGAGACCGACCGGGCGCATCGGGCCGTAGCGCAGGGTTTCGATGCCGCGAGCGGCAAGGACTTCGATCGGTAGGCAGCGCTCGAAGAATTGCTTGGCGCGTGGATCAGCCGCCTCGAAATCTTTGAGCTCGTGCTTCTCGGCTTGGAGCAAAGCGTCGACGAAGGCGAGGTACTGATCCTTGTCGAGCGGGATATTGAGGTAATCCGCTTCGCCTTTACCCCAGCGCGAGGCGGCGAAGATGACGCTGCGGTCAAGGCCGTCGGCGCTGAGCACCGGAGCGATGGCGTCGAAAAAGGCGAGCTGGTTAATGCCGGATAAGCGCGCGATGTCGGCGGCGAGGGCGTCACTGGTGAGTGGGCCGGAAGCGACGATCACGACTTCACCCTCGGGGACTGCGGTGACTTCTTGGCGCACCAACTCGACGTTCGGGTGGGCTTCCAGGCGGGCGGTGACGCGTTCGCCAAAAGCGTCGCGGTCGACGGCAAGGGCTTGGCCAGCAGGAACCGAACTGGCTGCGGCATCGTCAAGAATGACGCAACCCAGCGCGCGCATTTCGGCCTGCAAAACGCCGGCGGCGCGGTCGGGCAATTGGGAACCCAATGAATTGGAGCAAACCAATTCAGCGGCGTTGCCGGTTTGGTGGGCTGCTGTCGGTACCAGCGGCCGCATTTCAAACAAACGCACGGCAAATCCGGCGTCAGCGATTTGCAGCGCGGCCTCGGAACCAGCGAGGCCAGCCCCAATGACTGGGACTGGCCTTTGAAGGTGGTCGTTCATCGGCGATATTTTAACGCCAAGACTGCGTCGCTACGGGTAGATGCGGGTCGACGCTTTGACCGTCATGACGTGATTGCCCGGGCCGTAAGTTTGGTAGCCCTGAATGTGGACCGCCTGGCCAGCCAATCCGGGATTATTCGGCACCGTGATCGGCACTACACCACTTCCCGGCGGCACCCAGAAAGTTTGCGAGGTCAACAGCGCGCTGAGGTCGATGTCGAACACTCCAAGCGGAGTGGGCGATGGCGCCAAACCGGTGCTGAAACCCATCGTCGCCGAGTTTGGCACGACCAAGTACATCAAGCTGACGATGTCGCCAAGGCGAGTGACGCCATCCAAGTGGAAGTTATGATCGAAGGTGTCGAAGCAACTCACTGCGCCGCCATTGCCCCAAGTGTTGGCGTGCACGGCTTTGCATCCGGCCGCGGCCACTTCACCATCCGGGGCGATGCTGACGCCAAAGGCCGAACCAGGCAAGTCGATCGACGCGGTCATGTTGCCAGCGTCGTCGTAGGCAAAAGCTTCGGGAGTGGCGTTGAGGGAATCACCCCATGAGCAACCGACTACGCGCTCACCATCGTTGTCGATTTCAATGCCCGAGGCGCTCAGTTGGAAGCTGGTGCCGGCCGCCGAAATGCCATCGGTCCACATCAAGGTGTTGGTGTCCAGATCAATCATGCCAACGTCGATCCGATCCATCGCCGGTGAGTATTGTTGATTGATATAAGCAAGGCGGTTGCCGTCGGCATCTAAGTCGAGGCGGGCGACGTAACCGCTGCCGGTGGATTCGGTGTGCAGGTGGGTCCAACTGCCAGCAATGTCGCGGTAAACGCGAAGCGATCCAAAGGTGCCGTAAGCGAAGGTATTGCCATCGCCAGAGAAGGCATGCGAATCAAACGACGCACCGATGTAGTGCGAGTGAATTTGAGTGCCGGCGAAGACGTCGTAAATGTAAGCGGAGGTGCCGATGAAAAAGTAAGCGCGGCGACCGTCACTGCTCATTCGTGCTTGGCGGGCGTGGAAGTTTGAGCCGTCATTCAAAGTGCCGCTCGAAATCGAGTTGCCGCCAAGATCAAAGGCTTCGATCAGCAAATTGCCAGTGTTGGGGTCCGCTTTCCAACTCAACACGACCTTGGCGTCGTCGGCAATGGCAACCCCGCCGCCGTAGTAATTTTGGGTCGTGGGGTAGGTGTAAGTCCAACTAGGCGTGCCGTTGCCAGTGGTGCTGTAAAGCGACACCGTGGCTTCAAAGTCGAAGACCGAACTCGGGTCGGTGTCTTGGATTTCCATCGACACCGCGTAGGGCGCGCGGTCGGCAACCGCGACTTGAGGCGTCTCGGAGCCGTTCATGTCGTCAAAAAAGAGTTCGGTAGCGGAGAAACTAGTCGCCACCGAAATGCCTTCCGCATTCAGCCCGCGGCTGGACATGACGACGCCACCGTTATCGCCGATATCGGTGCCGTAGCCAATCCAAGCGGCACCTCCATCCAGCTGCTGCCAGCGCGATCCGGTCACCATATTTTGCTTGGAACCGAGGTTTTGCGGGCCAATTTGGCCCTGTCCATTGCGCACAAATGCTCCCTGGGGCGTTACTTCCACATATTGACTGGTCTGGCCGGGGGGAGCGGCTTGCATGCTTAAAAGAGCGATGGGGATGAAGGTCAACATGTCTCAACCGTCGCACGTTTCGGGAGTTGAGTCAATCCGGCAGTGCGAATTGGGGCAAAATTTCACCCCATAATCCATTAGAATGCGGACGTGTTGCTCGCCTCCCTCATACTCCTCGGCGCTGCCACGCCGGCGATCGGATTAGCCCCCGCCGCCCAGGAGCCAGCAGGAACCATGGTGCCGACGCATCTGGATCGCGTCACCGTTTATCCCGAACAGGCTTTGGTGGAGCGGGTGTTGACGGTTGAGTCCGAGCGTGCCGGAGAAGTGTCCTTCGAACTCGGGCCGCTGCCGATCTTGGCCAGCAAGTCTTCCTTCCAATTGAGGGTGGAGTCGGGGCCAGCCGAAGTGCAAGGCATCGAAACTTCGATTCGCAACAGCACCGGGGCCGATACGCCCGTGGTGATCGAGTTACGCGAACGGCTGGAAGGGATTCAGTCGTTGCAGCGCGCGGTACAAACCAAGTTGGTTGGAGTCGATGGTCAGCAAGCGGTGTTGGACGCTTTGATCGGTTCGGTCGCCAACCGCGAAAAACCGCTGACCGAAGTTGAATTGATGCCGGTATTGGAGTTGGTGCGCAAGCAGTCCGAAGCCCTAGATGAAGAGCGTGCGCGCTTTCAAACAGAAGAGGCTGAATTGACTGCGACCATCGATGAGCTGAACCGCAAAATCGCCGCCGCCATCGGCCAAGCGCGGCCTTATCAGAACTTGCATGTCCCGCTTCGTTTTGAGCGACCGGGGAAAGCGGAGTTGCGCTTGCTGTATTTGGTTTCCAGCGCCAGTTGGGAGCCCAGTTACGACGTCCATGTTTCGTCGGACTTGACTGGAGTGAGTATTTCCCAAGTGGCACGGGTGCGACAGAACACCGGTGAAGATTGGGAAAACGTCGAAGTGCAGTTGAGCACCTCGATGCCGTCGATCGGGCTGGATCCACCGGAGCTGCCCTCGCGGTTTTACGTGCTGCCTTACCCGGGCGCGCCTGACCTGCAAGGATTGGCGGCCTTGGGTTACGACGGCGGCGATTTGGCGGCATTGGAGGCAAGTAGCGGCATCGGCAATTTATCGGTGAGTTCGGCTAGCTATGCCGAAAGTGGTTTGGCGACCAGTTTCCAGGTGATTGGTTCGCGCACCGTGCGCAGCGGCGGCGAACCCAGCCAGATTTTGCTCACCAGCTTGCCAATGCAAGTGTGGCCCGAGCGCTACGTGGTGCCGTCGGTGAGTGATCAGGCTTACTTGCGCGCCGACGTGCTCTATTCCGGCGATCAACCCTTAGTGGCCGGCACGGCCAAGGTTTATTTGGGGCCAGACTTCCTCGGTGAAACTGCGATCCCGGTGCTGCACCGCGGCGATCGCACCACCATTCATTTGGGCATCGATCCCAATTTGACGGTGAAGTTTGAAAGCGTCAGCGACGAGCGCGACGACCCTGGTTTGCTGTCGTCGACCGCCCATCGCACTCGCATCTTCCGCGCCGACTTGCGCTTGAGCCCCAACTCAGGGCCGGTGGAAGTCATGGTCGAAGAAGTGCTGCCGCTGACCCGCGACGACCGAATTGAAATTTCGCCGGTCAAAATGAAGCCCGCGCCGCTTAACGATGAAGAGTCGATGAAGCTGCGTCAGGATGGCATCTACCGGTGGAAGTTCCGCCTGGCACCGGGCGCCAGTCAGCGCCTGACTTGGGGTTACGACGCCGCCTTCCACGAAGATTTAAATCCGGTATTCACCGAGCGGAAATGAGCAAGCCGCACATCCTCGTGGTTGAAGACCAGGCCGAGTTTCAACGCGCGTTGAGCTACCGGCTAGAAGCCCAAGGTTTTCGTGTGGAAATTGCTGAAGACGGCGGCGCGGCCGATCTGTGCTTAGGCATCCACAACTTCGACGTCGTCCTGCTCAAGGACGTGCTCGCCGACGGGCCAGCGGAAAAGCGGCTGCGGGATTGGCGTCACAAAGGCAAGACGATGCCGGTCATCATGATGACCACAACCCCTGCCGCCGACCCGCTGAATCCAGTGCCAGCCCACGCCGACGGCACCATCGCCCGGCCGTTTGCCATCTCCGCTCTGATTCTGGAGATCGAGCGCGTCACCGTCGCCAGCTGACGTTTACAATATGCGGCTTCCCTGAGGAGCTTTTGCATGTCTGAAAACCGTCCTGTGCGCGTCCGTTTCGCGCCTTCGCCGACTGGCCGCCTGCACATTGGTGGCGCTCGTACCGCTTTGTTCAATTGGGCACTGGCACGTCATTTTGGCGGTCAGTTCATCCTGCGCATTGAAGACACCGATACCGAGCGCAACAGCGCCGAATCGTTGCAGTCGATTTTGGATTCGATGCGTTGGTTGGGCATTGATTGGGACGAGGGCCCGGATAAGGAAGGGGACTTTGGTCCGTACTTCCAGCAGCAGCGGATGGATAAATATCAGGCGGCGATTCAGTGTGGAATGGCCGAAGGTTGGTTGTACCGCTGCTTTGCCAGTGCCGAGGAGATCGGCAAGTTGGTCGAGGATCATCGCAACAAAAAATTGGCCGGTCGTTGGGAAGGTCCGAACCGAGATTTGCCGGTGGAAGAAGCCGAGCGCCGGGCCGAGGCAGGGGAGGAGTTTGTGCTGCGTTTCCGCGTGCCGTTGGGCAAGGAAGTGGTGATCAAAGACCACATTCGCGGCGACGTCACTTTCCGCACCGACGAAGTCGAAGACTGGGTTGCGGTGCGCGCCAACGGCATGCCGACGTACAACTTCTGCTGCGCGATTGATGATGCGGATATGCAAATTTCGCACGTCATTCGCGGCGAAGAGCACTTGGTCAATACCCCGAAGCAGGTGCTGCTGGCCGATGCCTTGGGCGTGAGCGTGCCGGACTTTGCCCACGTGCCGTTGATCCTGGGCGACGATGGTAAAAAGCTGTCCAAACGCACCGGCGACACCGCGCTAGGGGATTACATCGCGAAAGGCTACCCGGCCGACGCGCTATTCAACTTCTTGGCGTTGCTCGGTTTTTCGATCGACGACAAGACCACGGTGTTCAGTCGCGACGAGTTGGTGCAGCACTTTGACCTGAAGCGGATCAGTAAAGGCGGCGCTTTGTTTGACACGGATAAGCTGCATTACCTTTGCGGTGAATACATCCGGCGGATGGACGTGGCTGCGTTGACCGACGCGGTGCTCCCTAGTTTGGAGCAAGCTGGTTTGACGGCGAATTGCAGCCGCGAATGGCTCGAGCATCTGGTACGCGCCATGCAAGAACGCTTGGGTTTGTTGAATGAGCTGCCTGAAAAAGCCGCATACTTGTTCGGCGAGTTGGTTGAGCTAGACAAAAAAGCCGCCAAAGCGGTGCGCAACGAACAAGCGGTTGCTGCTCTGAATCACATCGCCGCCAACTTCGAAGCCGCCGACGTCTTCCCGCCAGCCGATTGGTCTGGTTGGATGAAGGAGCAGGCCGGTCAGTTGGATGTAGGCCTGGGCAAGGTGATGAAGCCTTTGCGCGCGGCGTTGAGTGGCACTTTGGGTGGACCAGAGTTGGTCGACATCCTGGCGCTTCTGGGCAAGGAGCGCAGCATCAAGCGCATCCGCGCGGCGGTGGAGCAAGGGCAGTCCAGCGGCGTTTAAGCGGCGAATAAGCGCGTGTAGCTGGCGGCTAAAGCGGCGACTTCAGCAGCGGTAGGACCGCGTCGCGCAGATCGCGCGCGCGCAGATCACGCGCGCGAATCATGCCATCCTTGTCGAGCAGAAAGCTAGACGGGATCGAGCGCACGAAAAATTGGCGAGCCAACGCCGCCTCCCATCCTTTGCCGTCATAGAGCTGCGGCCAAGGCATATTTTTCTGCTTCAAGTAGCCGTGCAGTCGGTTGCGGCCGTCGCGGCGGTCGTCGTCCAACGAGATCCCTAGGACGACAAAATCCTGTCCAGCCAACTCGTGATAGACCTTGGCGATGGCCGGCATTTCCTGGTCGCAAGGCTTGGACCAAGTTGCCCAGAATTGGATGAACACGACTTTGCCTTTGAGATCGGCGAGCTTGAGTTCGGTGCCGTCGCGCAGGCGTTTGCCGCTAAACTGCGGCATCGGCAGACCGACGAGCAGCGTTTTTTGGACCTTGATCCTAGCGAGGATGTCGGCAGCTTGCGCGGCGTCGCTATTTTGGGCCGCCGAAGGGTTTGAATTGTCGCCCTTTTTGGCCGAGGCGGCAATTGGATGGAGCAGCGCCTCCGCTTGCAAAAACTGCTCCGCGTCAGCGAGAGCGATGGCGTAGACAAAGGTGTAACGCTTGAGATCCAGCCGCAACCCATCCGGCGGCGGGCCGACGTAATCCTGCAGGTTTGCATGGATCTGTTTCATCCGATCCAGCCCGCGAGCGGGGCGCTGGCGGGCATGGATTTCCATCAAGGCCAGCTCGTGCCGGGCTTCGAAAGAGGCGGCGGTGCCGTGGTTTTCGAGGCTGAACTGCTCGATCTTGGCGAATAAGAAATCCAAGTACAGATCGAAGGCAGCGCGCGTCGAATCCTCTGGCCCTTTGAAGCTATTTTGCAATGCGCGCCATGCATCTAAGGCCGCCACCTCTTTTGCGGAGGGTTCTTGAGCAGTACTCCGATCCCCGGCTTCCGGTTTCTGAGCCGCCGCCGCACTTCCCGACGCCGCGGCAGTCGCCCCATCTTCTGAATCTGGCGGCACCTCGGCTTGAAGCGGGGCGGCCAGAGCCAAGATCGAAATTTTTAACAATGTGGCAAGAAGCACCGTACGAAAGGGTGGAGCAATCGCTAAGAAGTCGCTAGAATCTGCGCCCCGCTGAGCGACAAGCCCAGCGGTCGGCGGAGTAGCTCAGTTGGTTAGAGCAGCGGAATCATAATCCGCGTGTCGGGGGTTCGAATCCCTTCTCCGCTACCAATCTAAGCCTCAGGATTGCTTTTTCGCGGTCCTGGGGCTTTTTCTTTGGCACTGCTCGCCTGACTCAAAGGAATCCTATCAGATTCTGTGTCTCTTTCCATGTCCCTCTGAGGCGTCCACAGCTTGATTTATTCTGATATGTGTTGTTGAGCTTAGGATGAGCCGTTGCACCATCTGTCCTGAATTATGGTCGAAATTTAGACTCAGTCAGCAGCATTGCCAGATTCTTAAACGATTGATGGGCGGCAACGAGAGCGAAGTAGATTAGGCAAGCCTTGCCCATTGAGTACAGAGCTTTAATTTGGGATTCGATTCCACCCACCGTCCAAGGTGGATAGCCGGATAGTTTTTCGAAAGGGTGTGGATATTGGCCACTGGGACCCAGGCGTGCGTGCAACTGGCATCACTTACTAATGGGGCCAGGAAAGGCTATGGAGTGGCATCACATTTGGCGGTCAAAACCCCACAAAGTGTTAGGGTATTGAAGGTGTAATCGCTGGAGTCACTGGATTTGTTGAGGACCTCATTAGCAAAATTGGTATTACCGATGGTGAGAAATGGCCAGAACACTTAGGCGAAGGGGGGCATATTCGGCAATTGGGATTGCTGTAGGGGCGCTAGTGTTGATGCGTTATCATGCGTCTTTTGACCTCTTGGCTTGTTTCTGCCTATTTGTTTTGGTTGCCGCACTTTGGCCCATTCTAGGCTCACTTTGGATTGTGAATCATCTTGGGACGTTTTTGAACCCGTTGCTAAAGCCAGTATTTGAAGAAGGAGGGCTGACTAATATTGGTTTGCCGAAGCAAAGACCGACGCACCCCTCCTTCCAGATACCCCAGTTAGGCGGGCATCCGAGCCACACTCCATCCCGCCCGAGGTTTTGACCAGGCTCGACAGTCTCGACGCCAGTCTGACAAAACTCCTGAAATCGTATGCCGACCTGGCCGAATCTCAGCTCGAATCTTCTTATGCTCCGCCTCCATTAGAGGACTTCGATCGGCCGGTTGATACAGCTGCTCTTGAGGGGTTGAGCATGAATGAAGAGATTGATAATGATCTCAAGCATCTCAATTGGTCTTACCAAAAAGTACTGAATCAATACGGCAAGCCGAACCAAAGCAACCCATCTCCTGGTGGTGTCGGTCATAAGTGGTATTACGAGCTGCCCAATGGCTCCGACGTAATTTTTTGGTTCGTCAATGGGCAGGTGGCAAGAGCCATGACGCTGGATTAATTTGCCAGCGCCATCAATGCAAACGCCGTGGCGGCACGGCTAATGTAGTGTTTGCCGTCTCGTCTTGGAGAACGGGTGAACCATGTACCGCCTTCGGATTGATTCTGCTTTAACCAGCGCAGACCGTTTTCGATTGTGGGGGCGTCGGTGGCTTGAGGCGCCCGATTCTTTGCTGGCAACTTCGTCTGTTGGAGGACATAGGTGGCAAAGGCTGTTGGGTATGCCTCACTTGTTTTCGTTTGCTCCACTCCACCATCTCGTTTCCAAGCCGGGCCGGAAAGGGAAGCCATCGACCAGCCGCCATCCTCTTTTTGGGCATCCGCAAGTTCGGTTCGCCATTGCAGCGCTTGGGTCTTGTGGCGTAAGGCAGTTGGCCAGTATCTCGCCGCCCAAATTCGCATTGCTTTCGCATGCAGACTGAGCGGTGGGTTCTTGCGCAAGTATGCGATTAACTTCGCCGCGTTCGCAACATCATTGTCGTGAAGCTGCGCCGCCTGACGGAGCTCTCCAAGCGCAACCAACATGAGCGTAGGACCAAATTCAGCATCGGATTCAAACGGCGGCCAGTTGCATTGCAGCCAGCCTTCCCAGGTCCCACTTGAATCAAGCAAACTCCAGGCGTGGTCCAGGCCCCGACGGGTGACAGGGTGCAATTTGTTTCCACTGCGTGCATCGCTCAAGGCAAGGAAGGCGGCCGTGGCGACCATGCCTTCGGTACTTCCGTGCTGCCCTTTAGGCTTCGCGGTTCCGTCCAAATACTTTTTTAAGTACTCTTGAGCAAAGCTGCGCCCTACCGAAACTTCCTTGGATTTTGGCGCGATGATGGGTTGAGCAATCAACCCCAATCCAGTCGTATGGCAGCTGATGCACTTGCGTTTGGCGCGCCAACTCTTTTTGGTGGCGACGAGCGCGTCAACTCCATCGCCGAACGAATATTTTTGCAAAGGTCCCGGCTCGAATTTTTGTGTTTCGGGCTTGGCCTTCGCCTGTGGCTCCTGGTCAACCAGCAAGCTGAAGTGGCTGATCCCAGACAGCAACAGGAAGGAAAAGGTGGCAATCATTTCGGAACTCCCGGCATTGGCGAAACTCCCAGGGGCCGAGGGCCTGCCGTCCATCTACTCAAGCGTAGCATTTGCTAGCCGACCGCGCCAGGCTTGATGGCTGTAGGGCTGATGCAAGTCAAAGGAAAAGGTCTCGATTTGACCGAACCTGGCATGGCCGAGATCTTGGAACCATTGCGGGTAAATTCCGTTGCCGCCTCCCATCGTCCAATTCGGATTGACCTCAAGAATGAGCTGTTCCGTTCGGTCAACGACATTGTTGGGCAACGGTAGCCAGTCAAAATGAGCGATGACGATCCGGCCTCCAACGCCGGTGGCTTCTGCCTTGCGTGCCAAGTAGTTGACGGCCACGCCCCACGGTTCCAGTCCCGGTCCCTAGATCCAAACCGTGCTGCCCCTCACCAATCCAGTCGTTGGCAGCGAGTCGTTGGAAAAACTGGTCGGGGAATCCGGCTCGGAATTGTCGGTAGTCCGAGGCGGTTTTGCCGAAGTCGACACGGTTGCCGAATGCGGAAGTTCCTTCCACGTCTTGCTGAGGCTTCATTTCAATGATTTGGGGGTAGGGTTTGTATCGCTTTGAGGATCTTATCTTCTACAATCGCCCAATGCTCGAATCGATTTTCCTTGGCTTCAGCTTGTTCCTTTTGTCGCCGAACTCTGCTGAAGCAGCAAACCTTAGCGATGTTTCTTTGGTTCAGGATCAGCAGCAAGATGCAAGCAAGCCGAGCTTGCGAATCGGTCACGCCCACTCCGAAAAAGAAGCGGCTGCTGAGTTAAAGCTGATTGCTTCAGAACTTGAATCGTTATTGCAGTGGCAGCAACGCCGCGAGCGGATTCGGCGGGGGATTTTGGCTGGAGCAGGCTTGACCACGTTGCCAGAGCGCACGCCGCTGGATCCTGTTTATTCCAATCCACGCAGCTATGATGGTTATCAAGCCGTCAATGTTGCGATTCAAAGCAGCCCGGGTTTTTATGTGACGGGGACCTTGTATCGACCAAACAAACACCAGGGCGAACTTGCTGGTGTTTTGTCGCCGCACGGTCACGACGGGCGTTTCAAAGAAGAACGGCAGGCACGCTGCGCAACCTTAGCGCGGATGGGGGCGGCGGTTTTCCATTACGACATGGTCGGCTACGGGGACTGGAAAGAAGCTGGCTGGGATCATCGGAATACTCCGGAAGTTTTGCGACTGCAAACCTGGAATAGCATGCGGGCGTTGGACTTTTTGCTGGGCTTAGAAGACGTTGACGCAACGCGCATCGGCATGACGGGTTGTTCGGGTGGGGGCACTCAAACGTTTTTATTGACCGCTCTTGACGATCGCATCAAAGTAGCGGTGCCGGTTTGCCAGATTTCGGCACACTTTTTTGGCGGCTGTGTCTGTGAGAGTTCGATGCCGATTCACTGGAGCGAAAACCACAAGACCAATAACGTTGAGATCGCTGCGCTGGCGGCGCCACGGCCCATGTTGATGATTTCCAACGGCGGCGATTGGACTAAGAATACGACTAAGGTTGAGTTTCCTTTTGTGCAGCACATTTACCAGCTTTACGGGGCCAAGGAGTTGGTCGAAAATTCCCACTTTGTTGCGGAAGGGCATGATTACGGTCCATCCAAACGTCAAGCCGCTTATCGGTTTTTGGCCAAGCATTTGAAGTTGAACATCAAGCCTTTGCTCAACGCCGATGGCCTGGTTGACGAATCCTTCCTTAAGGTTGAAGACTACCAACAAATGCTGGTCTTTGGTTCCAACAGTCCACGGCCAATCGATGCTGTTGCCGCCAACACCGCCTTGCCTTCGACGCCATGGCAGTTGGTTTACTGGCAGGAGTTTCAAACTGCTGCCGCCAAACAGGATTTCGATTTTACGGACCAAACCGTTTGGTCGACTTCCGCCGAGAGCGGTGGTTGGATGGAGTTCAAGAAAGGGTCCAAGTACAGTCCGCCTTTCCGGTCGCCGTTGAGTTATGCTTTATTGCGCGAGGTCGAGGCGAAGGAATTCATCCTCGAAGCCGAAGTGCTGCAAACTGGGCGCGAATACGGGCACCGCGATTTATGCTTCTTTTTTGCCTTTGAGTCGCCATCTAAGTTCGGCTATGTGCACTTGGCCAGCAAACCCGACGCACACGCGCACAACATTTTTCTGGTTGATCAAGCACCGCGCAAAGCCCAAGCTGAAATTGGCCAGAAAGGCATCGACTGGGAAGGCGGCTGGCACACCGTTCGTCTGCAGCGCTTGACAGCGGAAGGCGACATCGAAGTTTTCTTCGACGGGGAGAAAATCATTCATGCCAGCGCCGCACCGTTTGGCAAAGGGCGGTTTGGTTTTGGTTCCTTTGATGATTCGGGGTGCATCCGCAATCTGCGCATTTGGACCCCCCGGGACTAACGTGACCTCGGCCGTTAACGCGTTGGTGGCGAGGTGAAACCAAGCAACAACTTCTCCACCTCTTCGGCATCGGGGTGACGAGCAAAGACCAAGATTCGATAACGGAAGCGCACGCTATCGCCAGCAGCTAAGTTCAAGTCACCGCTGCCGGATCCCGCCTTGGTGAAGTCATGCACGCCAAAGGGGTTGGCGGCCAGCAAGCCGTACTTGCGTGCATGCCAATAAGTCGGATGGCGCGGGTTCTGACGATGTCCGGCAATCACCACTGCAGCTGGCTTTCCGCCGCTTGTTCCATTCGCTTGAATCCACCGCGCCTTTTGCCCCCAAACCTTTCCGCCACTCATGGCGCGATCATTGAGCAGTTGCGCACCGTTGTCATGGACTAAGCCAGCCGCCAAACGCAAAGCAAAAGTACCTTCTTTGGTGTCTCCAAATTGCAAGCCACTAGCGCCCGCGGTGAGGTCGATGTCAAAATCTAAACCGCGCACATCGCCCGCCACGAAAGCGTCGATACGGCGATGGTCGACCGCAACCACTTGCTCTTCCAACCGCCACTCATTGCGGCTTTCCACCCAGCCGCGGCTGTCACCAGAATGGCGATCCATTGCCATTTGCACAACTTTGGCGTTTTTGTCGTGCCAAAAATCGATGCCATTGATCTTGCCGTGGGCGAACCACAGGCTTTGATGGTGGGGGTGGTCTTGCCGTTCGCCGGCGGGGGCCACATTGGCACTGGTTGCTGGCGTTTTGCCGCTGGCCACTAACTTGCGCGGCCAAGTCCGGGTGACGTTTTTGCCAGCGGCGTTTAACACTGGCCATAAATCGGGTAAACGGCGGTCGGTGCGCAGCGTCGTAAACGGTTTGCCGCCGATGAAAATTTCGCTTTCATCGGTCTCGATCAAGCCACCCTCACTGGCCTGCAGCCGCGGCCGAACTTCGACGTATTCCACTCCCTTATGGCAAGGCAATGCCTGATCGTCCTTCAACTTCAGTCTCGCGTTAATTCTGCGGATCTCATCATCCACCGGGATTTCGGCGCCAGGTACAAAACCAGGAATGGTGATCACTTGAACCACCGCGCCGCCCAAACCGC
>CAZMDZ010000029.1:0-18861 GCA_964565175.1 uncultured Planctomycetales bacterium | reverse complement strand
GCATGATGGCTGCCGCATGCACCGAAATCAAGGTCAGTGCCAAGGATCCGAGCCGACGCAGCAAAGCGGTCATGCGTCGGCCTCAATAAAACCCAAGCGACTCCAGTCGATGTAACCACGCAAATTGCGGCCAAAGCCGGTCACTCTTTGGCTGACCAGTTCAAAACTGTTTACATAAAACAGTGGCACGATGACGGCTTGATCCAGTAGCAGTTGCTCCGCCTGCTGCAGGGCCTGGAAGCGCCGCTCTCGATTGGTAGCTTGGCGCGCGTTCAGTAGCAAGGTGTCGTATTCAGTGCTTTTCCAACCAGTGCGGTTGTTGCCGCTGGCGGAGTGGAAGATTTCAAGAAAGGTCAGCGGGTCAAGGTAATCACCCACCCAAGAGGAACGTGAAATTTGATACTCCAAACCCTTTTGATTGCTCAAAAAAGTTTTCCACTCTTGGTTTGCCAATCGCACTGTCAAGCCTAAGTTTTGCTTCCATTGTTGCTGCAGCACCTCGGCCACATCGCGATTGAGTTCGGAGGAGTTGTACAAGTACTCCACCGTCGGCAGGTTATTCAGGTTGGAGTGAGTGGGTTGGTTGCTTTCGCCATTTACCCAGGTGGGGGCGACGGCTTCGACCCAGCCGTCAATGCCGGGGGGGACGATGCCGAAGGCTGGACGTCGACCGCCTCCAACTCCGCTGGCAATCGTGGGTGGTTGCAGAGCTGCGTAAAAGGCGCGACGGACTTGTACATCGTCAAACGGTGGTGCCGTAGTGTTGAAGCGCAGGAAGTAACTTGCGAACTGCGGTGTAGGTTGGAATTCCTGCGGGTAATCCCGTCGCAGATTGGCGATTGCCAAAGAAGGCACGGCCGGGGCGTATTGGATATCGCCGGTTAGAAAGAGGTTGAGTGCGGTGAATTGAGACTCAATGGTCAAAAAGTGGATGAGCTGCAACTCGACGTTTTCGGCATCCCAAAAGTGCGGGTTCTTTTCGACGATGATCCGGTCACGGATTCGGCGCTCGCGCAGACGGAATGGGCCGCTGCTAACTTCGGCGGCGTCGGCGTGTTCCGGAACGGGGGCCAGGGCTTGGTAGGCACACATTTCCCCGAATTGCGGCCGCGGCTGGGGAAAGATGACGGTGAGTTGGTCCTGGTCCAAGCGAACATCAGCATCCGCAAGCCACTCGGCATAGGGCGCGCCGACGGTCGGGTCAACCAGGCGCTGCCAGCTCCGCAGAAAATCTGCCGGTTCGAGCGATGTGCCATCCGACCAACGCAGCCCTTTGCGGATGGTGAATTGCCACAACCGCCCGTTTTGCTCGTGGTGAACCGTTTCCGCCAGATTGGGCTCCACCGCCAAAGTATGTGGGTTCAGCCGGGTCAGCCCGGCGTGCAGCGCCTGCATGACCCGACCCTCCGCAGAGGTCACCGCCAACTGCGGATGCAACACGCCGACGTCATCGCCATTGGCAACCATCAACGCATTTTCCTGGGGCTTGCACGCCGCCAGCAGCCCCGCCGCGGCCAGGCAAATAGCCATCCGCGCAGCCGCCAGGAGGAGAACTCGGGTCACAACCAGAAGGATAGCGATGCAAGGCATTAGAATCATGTTGTGGCAGCCCCGCCGTTACTGGAAATCTCCAACCTCAGCCTAAACGCCAAGCAGGCCGACGGCACCGATCTGGATTTGGTCCGCGACCTCAACCTTTGTGTCGAGCGCGGTCAGAGCGTTGGATTGCTAGGGGAATCGGGCAGTGGCAAGTCCCTCACCGCGCTCGCACTATTGGGCTTATTGCCTGCGGGCGTGCATCGAGCATCCGGCAAAGTTCAATTCGATGGCACCGAATTGCAAGTTTTGTCTGAAACCAAACTGCGATCCTTCCGCGGCGGTCGAATCGCCTTGGTCTTTCAAGATCCCGCCACCGCGCTGAACCCGGTGCTGCGCGTCGGCTTCCAAATCGACGAGGTGTTGCAGTTGCACCGCAAGCTGGATCGTGGGCAGCGCCAGCAAGAAATCTTGCGCTTGCTCGAAGAAGTCCAGCTGCCAGAGCCGGAGCAATTGATCCGGCGCTATCCGCACGAGCTTTCGGGTGGCCAGCGCCAGCGGATCATGATTGCCATGGCTTTGGCTGGCGAACCGGAACTGCTGGTTGCAGACGAACCGACCACCGCACTGGATGTGACGGTGCAAGCAGAGATTCTCAAATTAATCGCGCAGATTCGTGAGCGTCGGCAATTGAGCATGCTTTGGATCAGCCACGATTTGGGTGTCGTCGCCGCATGCTGTGATCAGGTTGCCGTGCTTTTTCGCGGCGACTTAGTCGAAAGCGGACCGGTTGCAGAGGTGTTTACCAATCCTAAGCATGAGCACACTCAGTTTCTGGTGGATTCGGTGCCTACACGTCGTCCCTCGCGAGAGACCGTGCAAGGTGCAGACCGCCTGCTGGAGGTCCAGGGGCTATGCGTTCAGTATCCCGCCCGACGCAATTTGCTGGGGAAGACGACGGCTTGGAAGACGGCTGTGGATGGCGTCGATTTGGTCCTCCATGCTGGGCAGACCCTGGCGGTGGTCGGTGAGTCCGGCTCGGGGAAGACTAGTTTGGCGAGAGCATTGCTCCAGTTGGTTCCAGCGGCGGCTGGACGGGCGATTTGGCATGGTAGCGGTGGTGGGCCTGAGTGCGATCTCCTGACTGCCACTGGCGCTCAGTTGCACCAGCTGCGCCAACGGATTTCGCTGATCTTTCAAGATCCCTACGCGTCGTTGAACCCGCTGTGGACGGTTCGGCAAATCATTGCTGAGCCATTGCGCATTCATCGAACCCTTGACCGTGATGCCGAGCAAAAGCGCATTCACGAACTTCTTTCCGACGTACAACTGCCAGCTGAGTTTGCCGAACGCAAACCTAGCCAGTTGAGTGGTGGCCAGCGCCAACGCGTCGCGATTGCCCGGGCATTGGCTTTGAATCCAGCCTTAGTGATTTGCGATGAAGCCGTTTCTGCCCTGGACCTAGGAGTCCAGGCCGCCATTTTGGAACTACTTCGGCAATTGCAACTCCAGCATGGCATGGCATACTTGTTCATCACTCACGACCTTGCAGTGGTGGAGCAAATCGCTGACCAGGTTGCAGTGATGAAGGATGGTCAAATTCTTGAAAGCGGGACGGTCAGTGCCGTGTTTGATCAACCTCAGCATTCTTATACGCAGCGCTTGCTCGCTGCAGCTCCAAAGCGCCCACAATCCGTTCCCTCGTGAATCCCTCCAACGACTTACGCGCGATCTTCCTAGACATCGATGACACGATGTTTACCACCACTGCTTTCGTCAAGCTGGCACGCGAAAAGGCGATGCAAGCGATGATTGATCGCGGCCTAGACATTCCCTTGGATCGAGCTCTAGAAGAACTAGCCGCCGTCGTCGCCGAATTCGGTTCAAACGACGACCGCCACTACAACCGACTTTTACGTCGATTGCCGAAAAAGTTGACTCGCAAGGTCAATGAATCCCTACTGGTGACCGCCGGGGTGATCGCCTATCACGAGACCAAATGGGAGCATCTCCGCATTGATGACGAAGCCGTTTCCTTGCTTCGCGACCTCAAGGCTACAGGTTTGCACCTTGGAGTGATTTCCGCAGGCCTGCTGCACAAGCAAATGGAAAAAATCCTCCGTTTACGGATGGATGATTTTGTCGACCCCAACTTGATTTTCATCACCGATCAAGTCGGCATCGCCAAATCCAATCCCAAGCTCTATCGCCTCGCCGCCCGAGTGACCGGCGTGAAACCTCATCAGGCAATGCACGTGGGGGACCATCCCATCAGTGACATTCAGACTGCCAAGCAGGCTGGAATGATCGCCACCTGGCACCGAGGAGCAGGGAAATATGCCCACTTGCAATCGGAGTGTCCGCCGGATCATGAGATTGGATCATTGGCTGATCTGCGTCCGTTGCTTCGAGATGTTTATGGGGTTTTGTAGGGGGTGGTTGTGTGGTTTCGTCCGATGGCCGCCGCCGCTCCCGCTCCGCTGAAGCCGGCTGCGCCGGTCTTCAAGTCGCTTGCGGCGTCCATCGGCCGAAACCACCAGATAACCACGGCAACAAACCTCCATTTATTTAAGTGGGTTGCCCCATCTAGCTCTTGGTTGAGGGGATGGCGTAATGGGGTCGTCTTTCAATAGCAGAATATGGATGTCTGAAGTTGCATGGGTGTTGCCCTACGGGCGACTTTGGAGACCGGCGCAGCCGGCTCCAGCGGAGCGTTGAGCCCGTGGGGCAACACCCATGCAACACCAGGATCAGGGACACCTAAGCCAATGAAAAAAAGGACCTTCCCGGAGGGGAAGGTCCTTTGAATTCGACTTTAGGCCGACTTAGTTGCGACGAGCGTCCAGCTGATCCTTTAACTCGGAGGTGTCCAGGATCTGAGCGCGAATGAGGACGATGATGTCTTCGTTCTCGTAGGCTTCACCTTCGGTCTTGAACAGTACCGACAGAATTGGAATCTTGGCCAAGAAGGGGATCTCGGCGCGTTGCTCGATGTTCAGCAGCTTGCGCAGGCCAGCGATGACAACGGTGCCGCCGTCAGGGACGATGGCGTTGGTCTTGGCACTAGCGATGAACAGTTCCGGTAGCTGCAGGGTGACCGGGGTGGTCAGGCCAGACAGCGAAGAAGTGAATTCCGGAATCGGGCGCAACAGAGTTGCAACGGTTGGCTGCAGTTCCAGGGTGATGTACTTGCGGTCGTGCGAGATGATCGGGCGCACGTCGATGACGATGCCGTCCGAAACCACGCCGATGACCGGGTCAGCAACCGAAGCTGCCTGGGCAACCTCAACATCCATGTCCTGAATGTAAGTGACCTGGTTCAACACCGTCATGAAGGCGCGCTGAGTGTTTTGCGCCATGATGTTCGAACTGTTCAACTCCTGGGAGCGGTTGTTCTTTTCAACGGCGCGCAGAATCAATGAAGTCTGGGCGTCGTCCAGGAAGGCGAACTGCATGCTCAAGCCGCCAGCGGCGGACATGCGCTCCGTGCCGTAGTTGCCGAGCATGTTCTCGGTACGGGCACGGGTCTGCCAGCGGCCAGCTTCGTCGAAGAAGAAACCGGCAGATGGGTTGGTGTCGCCGAGGCCATCACCACTGTTATCGAAGCCGCCCGAAGCGTTGTCGTCGCCACCAGAGAGGACGTCATCCAAGTCGATCAGGTCGTTTGCATCCGGGAAGCCACCGAGGCCGCGGAAGTCCAAGCCAATCTCCTTCATGAAGTCTTTCTGGATGGTCAGGAAGCGAGCTTCAATCGAAACCATTGACGCGTTGTAGCGGCGCAGGTCTTGCAAGAAGTCGTCCACTTGCTGCTGAACGGCAGGGGTGTGGGTGACAATCAAGTAGCCGTTGGCGTACTCAGCAGTGTTGTCGTCCCAGGTGCCTGGGGCGACGGTTGCCATGACCGTGTCCGCAATTTCGTCAGGGTTGACCAAGGTGCGAGGCTCACCGAATGGGCCACCGTAAATCGAACCCTCTTCTTCTTCATTGGCTTCGGTGTCCGGCAGCCAAATCTGGTCGATGCGTGGACCAGCGAAGTCAGTGAACTGAATGGTCAGGTCCTGAATGTCGTGCGGCTTGGTGACCACCCGGCCGAATGCGTTCTCACGAGTGGTGATGTGCACGGCGCCGTGGTCGATGGTGTAAACCACCTCTTCGCCAGCAGCTTCCGTGATCAGTTCTAAAGCGTTGAGGACAGTGATCGAAGAACCAAGGTTCAACGAGAATTCAATGCCTTCACTGTCGACGGCGTCGGCAGCAGCGTTGTTGACCAAGAAGGGGATGTTGTTGGCGTAGGTGCCGAGCTGATCGATGACTTCGCGGAGGTCGGTGACGCCGTCCAAGCTCAGGCCTGGAATCAAGGTCTCGGACATTTCCTTGGCGATCGCCATGTTCTCCGGATCAGCGGTTTCGCCTGAACCGAAGTTGCCGTAGCTAGCGCGCTTGGCCGAAATCTCGTTCCAGTATTCCTGGTCTGGAGCGGAGTAGAGGTCGTTCTGTAGAACGCGGCTTTCCTCGATTTCTTCCAACCACAAGCGGAAGCGCTCTTGGCGGTCGGTGACGAAAGATTTGGAAACCAGTTCATGGCGGGTCTTGACGGCAACGTCGCGCAGCTCTGAGGCACGGACATCGAGCGGGTCGACGCGCAGAATTTCTTCGGTCAAGGTGATGGTGCGCTCGAAGTCCTCGAGGGAGTATGCCTCGATGGCTTCTTGCAACATCATTGCCTGGCGGGCGTCGGTAGCAGCGCTACGAGCCTCTTCTTCTTCCTGCAGCGAGCGGAACGTGGCATGACGCTCTTCCTGCAGTTGGGCCGCCATGGCTAATTCCTGGTCGGCCAAGGCTTTCTCCAGGTTGGCTCCAACTTCGGCGCCCAGGGTTCCCCAGTCAATGTTGTAGGGCATGCCTTCGATGGTGGCGCGTGCCAGCATCAGGCTTTGGATTGCTCCGTTGTAATCGCCCTCGGCCAACTGACGGGCACCTTTTTCGGCGTTGGCATTTGCTTCAGCCTTCAGCTTGGTCAGCTTGGCAGTCAGCATGGCCTGCGGCTCGTAGCCGGCTTCCGCCTTAGTGGAAGTGCCCATGGCGATCTGGACGTCCGTCAACAAAGAGCGGACTTCGCGATCGGTTGGGTCCAGTTGAAGCGCCAATTGCAGCTGGTTGGCAGCATCTTCGAAACGGCCGTCTGCGTAAGCAGAGCGGGCGTTTGAGAGACGCTCGTCAATCAGCAGAGCAATTTTCTGCTCCTTGAGGTTCTTGGCGCCGACAGCTTGTTGCACCAAGTCGCCCTGACCGGGCTCCTGGGCAACGCTCTCGACTGGAGCGCTGGCATTGCTAGGGCCGAAGGCATCGCCTTTGTCCACCGAGGATTCGGTGGTTGCGGGCTGGTCGATGTCTTCTTGGGGGACGCTTGAGCCACAGCCGAGGGTCAAAAAGACCAGGGGCAGGGCCAGGCTGGCAACCGGGATCAGGTGCTTGTTCATGGACGCAGGGGTATCCGACGGCTCGAGGAACCGAAATCAGGTTCAGGAATTTAGCAGCGCCGCTCCGCGTTCGCCACGAGGAACGCAGCGGAGGGGCTTCTTTTTTTGCTGATCGCGCTTGACTGGGAGGGAGCGCGGGGTTCAGCAGGGTCTGGGGGGATGTCGGTGACCAGGGAGGCAGGAACTGCTGCTGGTAACCGGTTGGGGGAATGACCAGAGCCTCGACGAGTGGTCGAGGCCCTGATGAGGCTTAGCCTTGCTCCTGAGAGCCAGAGAAGGACACTTTTTCGAATCCTTGGTCGATGACCAAGTCCAAAATCCCAATCACGTCCTCGTAGATGATGCCTTCGCGGGCATCGAGGGTGATTGGCGTCTCCTCCTTATCGAAGTTGATCAAAGCTTGGCGTAGTTTGCCGAGGTCCTGTAACAAGCCTTCCGAATCGTGGACGTCGTTGCGGACATTGAAAACCTTGGTTCCAACCGAAACCTTCAAGATCCTGCCGCGGAAGTGCATAAGTCGGCCTTGTGGCTTGGACTTTGTCTTCGTAGCAATGTCTGGTTTCTTCAGACCAGGGTTACCGACGCGAATCACAATGTCGACCTTCTCTACTGGAGGAGTTTCTTGGGTACTTGTCCCCATATCCTTCGGTAGATTGGAATCCAGGCGGCCTTCCAGCGTTTTGAACTTCAGGGTCACGATGAAGAAAATCAGCAGCAGGAAGGTGACGTCAATCATTGGCGTCATGTCCGGCTTGACCTCTTCAAATTCTTTTTTTAATCTTGCCATCAGTTCCTCCTATTACTGGCCTACGCCGGGGACTTCCGGCTCCGATGCCGCTAACTGAACCTTCCAGATCAGGATATCCCGACGTGAGCAAACTTCCATGATCCGCTGGATGTAGCGGAAGGGAGTATTGCGGTCGGCGCGAATCAGAATCGGCTCATCCGGGAGTTCCATGCCGAGCGCATCGTCCATTTTTACCTCCATGTAGGGGAGGAATTGGAGCTTCATGGTCTCGGCCAACAACCAGTAGTAATCCGGTCGATTCTGCCGGATTGGATCCTGTCCTTGCGGCTGAATGTCGGGCCAATAGAGATTGTTCTTCTTCCAGATGATGGACCCGTCTTCCAACACGTTGAGAATCGGGCGCCCTGGAGGCGGATCATCGTGGCCGGCTTTCTGGGCAACAGGGAGCTTGAGGTCTTCAAGCTCCTGTTGCGTGAGGTCGTTCACGATGATGAAGAAGATGATCAACAAAAAGGTCAAGTCGATCATCGGGGTCATGTCGACCTCGACTTCCGATGTCTGTCTTCCTCTTTTTGACATTATTACTCCGTTGGGCGGAAGCGTTCGAACATCTCTTCAATCACGGCGCCGATCTCAAGCGAGGTCAGAGTCACTTTGTTCTTGAAGAATGCGTAGAAACCGGTGGTCGGGATCGCAACCGTCAGACCAAGCACAGTGGTCATCAGCGCCATCGAGATGTCACCCGCAAATTCGGAAGGCTCTACACCACCCGAGGCTTCGGAGATGGTCGCAAACGCGCCCACCATTCCAGTCACCGTACCGAACAGACCCATCATCGGGCCGATACCAGCGATCAGGGACAACCAGCCGATCTTCTGTTGCAGCTTGACCGACTCCTCGTCTTCCATCTCTTCCACCGACTTCTCCAGCGCTTCGAACGGGTGACCGATCTTGCGGATGCCGGAAGCGGCGACGTTGGTGAAGAAGCAAGGTTCGGCTTCGCACAGGTCCAAAGCCTCTTGGTAGTTGCCTTCGGCCAGAAGCTCTTCGATCTCGTCGATGGTTTCTGGCGGGGCCAGCTTGTCGCGTTTGATGCTGGTGAAGTGCTCGATGATCAGAGCACCGGCAACCATGGACATGCCGATAATCAGGTAACCGATCGTACCGGCAGCTGCGATAGCGGACATGATGTCGACGCCACCGCCACTCGAGTCAGCAGCTGCATCGGCTGCAGGGGCCGCATCTTGGGCGAGGGCGATGGTGGAGGTCAGCAGGGTACCGGCTGAAGCTAAGAAGATGAGTCGCAGACGAGACATCGAGGGTTATTTGTTCGTGGGGGAAGGTTCAGGTCGGATCGACGGGGGCCGATCCGGATTCGCGGGAGGCAAGTCTAGCGCGATCCTGGTTTGAGGTGGGTGGGGGTTTTTAGGGAACCTGCGGGGGCAGGCCCTAGTTGCCGAGTTTTTTGCGGGCTTTGGCGGCCCAAGCCGATGCGGGGTAGCGTTCTACCACGCGCCGGAGGTAAATGGTTCCAGGGGTAGGCTTGTCGCCCAGTTCCTGGCACACTTCGCCCAAAGTAAACAGGGCGCGAGCCATAGTATCCGGCCCGCAGTTGAGGGTTGCGGCAATTTCTGCAAGAGCGAATTGCGCCTCGCGCAGTTTGCCAGCATCTCGAGCTGCCCGGGCGATGACGATCTTGCCAGCGGCGCGAGCGTCGTCGGAGAGCTGCCTTTCGTTGCGCAGCACACTTTCCCAGTATCGTTGAGCCTTGTCGAGGCCATCAGCCTGCTCAATCGAGTCGCCGAGCAGGATTTGCGCCCGGACCCAGTTGCCGTGCATCATCGAACGGAGAGCGGCAGGGGAATCCGGAGCCGTGGCTGCTCCCTTGAGCGTCGTGACCAAGCCGTTGCTGCCTTCCAGGCGCTGACGAGCCAAGGTCGGCTCTTTGCCTTCGAGGTAAATCTCGCAACGAGTGAGGCGCGCCGTCAATTCGACGTGCTTGCCTAAACTCTTTTCAAAGCAGAAGCTTGCGAGGTCCTGCATGAGTTTGCCAGCATCTTGTACTTTGCCGCTACGGCCCATGGCGGTGGCTTGGCCCATGCGGGCCCGTGCCTGCCAGAAGTGGTCTGGGTAGGTAGCCAGCCAATCGTCGAAGGCCGATTGAGCTGAGGATGCCCGACCAGCATCGAAGGCCGACCAGCTCAGCAGAGCTTCGGCTTTCAATAATTTGGCGTATGGCGGCAGCCAAGCTGGATCCGCCTGCCCTTCGGCTTCCGTGAGCAGATTGATGGCGTTTTGAAATTCAAGTTGCTTCAAATAGCCCTTGGCCTGAGTGATCAGCGCCGGATCTGGTCCAAATTGCAGGCGTAAAACGTCGCCGGGAGCGATTTCAGCGGTGCCATCACCAACCGAAACCTCGACCTTGTCGATGGTTGCTCCGATTACGTTGCCGGTGACACTGGAGCCATCGACCTTGACTACCCGCCCTTGGGCGGCTAAAGGCAATGCAAGAAGAATGCTGAGGAGGGGAATCATGACGATCTCCTTAACTTTGTCTCTGGAGCCACAGGAAGAGTTGCTTAGTTTCTGGTCCGGTGATGGTTTCACCGAAGTCTGGTGCGAGCTGTTCAAGCGACTTCAACAGCTTCTTGTGGTCCTTGGTCGAATCCTTGGAGCTCCACTTGTAAAGCAGATAAGCGTGCTGCAGCTTGGCTTCCCACCAGGCTTTGGTTTCGAACTTAGACTTATCCTCTTTAAGGGCGGTTGCTTCTGCTAACTGCAGCAATTTGGTGATCAATCCTTGGGCCGTCTGGTAAGCCTCGACGGTGTCCTCGCCAGCAACCTTCAGGACGCGACCTTCGCGGATAACAGGGAAGCCCGTCTTAATCCGGATTGCCATTGACATGACGCGCAGGTTTTTCGGCCGCTCTTTCAGCAACTTGTCCATCAGCGGCACCGCGGTGCCTGTATTGCCTTGCTCGAGGTAGGCCTGGATCAAATCAACCTCTGCGAAGAAGCGGGAGCTGCCACTCAAGCCATCGGCAGGACCGAAGCGTTGAAGAGTGTTTTCCAGCACCTTCGTGCCAGTGGCGATGTCACCGATTTCCAAGTACAAACGTGATTCCGTCAGCAAGTTTTGCCACTTGGGGCGAGCATCTTGCGAGTTGGCAACTTGAAGGTACTTCACAGCCAGCCGCGAAAGGGGCAGTTTGGCTTGCAAGTCATTCTCGCCGTCGGCCTGCGCTTTGAAGTGGATGTAAAGCTTGAAGGAACAAGCATTCAACCAATTCGAGCGGGCACCCGACGCCACCAAAGACTCGTACTCCGCCATGGCATCGTCTTCGCGGCCCAAAGCCAAGTAAGCTTCTGTGCGGTAGGTTTTGGCCGCACCAATTTGGTCAGCCTGATCAGGATGACGTTCTTCGAACCCTTCCAGGTGGTTCAGCATGGACTCCCACTTGGAGAGGTCGCCAGCTGAAGCAAGGTTGCGGTAAGAGCGGCCTAAGTAGAAGTCGGCGGTTGCCGAAGAATCCTTGCGGTTGCGCTTGCCTTTGGGCGTGTTCGGTAGGAAGTTTTGATCCTTGGTGTAGACGTTCAAGTAATCCTCAAAGGCTTCAATGGCACGTTCCATAGCCATCGGTTCCCAAGCAAACTTGTTGAATTCACACAGCCCAATTTGCACAAAAGCCTTCTCGTAGCTTTCGGTGCCCTTGTCCACTCGCTTGTAAGAAAGAATTGCCTTATCAAAGGCAGCAAGTGCTTCTTTGGCTTCTGGCGAGCTCGCTGGCTTGCTGCGTGCCTTACGCGAAGCGGCCTTGGCCAATTGGTAGTCGGTGTCGGCCGAGCGCAACATCACGACGTGTGGTGCGCCGCCACCAGAGGCTTCTTTCAGCGCGTCGAGCGCGTTGTTGTAGAAAGAATCCAGGTACTTGTCGGTCGGGTCGGCGTTGCGGAAGCGCTCAGCCAGCTTGTGCCAGCGTTGGGCAAGCTTCTCAGCGTTCTCTTCGTCGTCGGAGTAAGACTCGTAACCCTTACTGAAAGCAATGGCTGCCTCAAGGACCAGCTCATCGTCTTCGAGGGCGCGGCCCAAGAAGTAGAAGGCTTTGCCGCCGACGGCTTGCGCTTGGGAGCTTCCATCCAGGCGCGAAATCAACAGCCGCAGGTTCTTCGCGGCTTCGCTGTACTTCTTCGAGTAGTAAGCACCTTGGCCAGCTTGGAACAGCACATTCAAGTTGATCGGGGCACCAGCAGGGGCGGCGGCAATTGCCTCGCCTAGCAGTGCATCTGCTTCCAAGCGCAACAGCTTGCCTTCGTTGGCGTCGGCAATGGTCTGCAGCAGAGTGATGGCATCGCCAAAGTTGCCGTCGTCGATCATTTGCTTGCCGACGGCCATGAGAACCCGGTAGCCCGAGTCATTGAGCTCGACGCGGTTGTCGGCGACCCATTGCTGGAAAGTTGCGCCTAAGGCGGGCACGTCTGCTTGACGGCCAGCTGCCATGAACATGAGCATTCGGCCTAGCCAAGCATCTTGTTGGGCGCTGCGGCGGCCGCGAATCTCTCCGGGCGACATTTGACCGTCAGCGCCTTCTGGTACACCTTCTTCGATGACAAAAAGGTAGAGCTCATCGGCAATTTCATAAGAGTCCGGGTCGCCGAGGCCGACATAGCCATCGCCCATGTGCTTGTAGGCCAGCAAGCCAGCGCGGGTGTTCTCGCCAGCGGTAATGGCGAAATCTTCCAAAAACTCTAATGCCCGGGCAATGTTGTCTTCACGCTCGACCGAGTTGGCCGGGTAAAGCATGCCCCAGTAGTGGTAGGTCAATGCCCGATAGAACGAGGCCGGGAAAAGGACGGTAAATTTAGCCCCTTGTTGGACATCTGGGTCATCCAAGCTACGCCACCAACTGATCGTCCAGTTAATCGACTTCAGCGATTCCTCGAAGGTCTTTTCCGCATTTTCCAGGGCCGCACTGCGAGTGGCTGCGTCCATGGTTCCGGATTCGAACATCTTGTACGCTTTCTCGCCGTATTGGAAGCCGACAAAGCCAAGCTGCAAGCGTGCGGTGACGCCCTGCGACTGGCTAGGGTTTGAAGCGATGAAATCGATGTAGGCATCGGCGGCTTTGCGCCAAGCTGCGACCTCTTCCTCTGGAGAACCAGGGCGTACGGCCACAGTTTCCAGGATTTGGCAGCGCGCTAAGAGCAAGGAACTGCGGTCCTCGGCCGAGGACGCGCGTTCCATGGCGTCGTCGAGGACGATTTCTGAGAAGCTGCTGAAGCCGAGCTGCTTAGTCAACGCCAGCGCAAATGCGGCGTCTTTCTGGATGGCAGCGCTTCCTTCTTCACCTTGTTGCGGTGCGAACAGGGCAGCGGAGGCAAGGATTCCGACCGTGAAAAGCATGGGTCAGGATTTAGTACGGAAGGGGGGGAAGGTAACGGCGAAGGCCGGGAGCCGCGCACATTGTGCGTTCCGACTCCCGGCCTCATTCACCTGTTTAGTTAGCGCTGGCGACAGCGTCTTGGCCCGGTGCGTGCTCATCTGGGATGATGATGCGGGCCGTCAGCAGGATCAACAAGCGACGGTAGGACTCGTAAGTGCCTTGGCGCTGGAAGAAGAAGCTGAGGATCGGAATGCGGTTCAGGAACGGCACACCAGAATCCATTTCATTCTGCTCGATGATCTTGAAGCCACCAACCAACACGGTGCCGCCATCGGGCACAGTCGTGCGGGTGCGAATCTTCTGCAGCTCGATTTCCGGCAACATGATGGTGACCGGCGAACCGGAGCCCAGCGAAGTTTGGAAGGTCCGGATCGGGCGGCGCAAGGTGGCAACCGTTGGACGCAGGTCAATCGAGACCGAGCGACGGTCAGAGCTCACCACTGGAGTGACGTCGAGGAAGACGCCGTCCATGACCACGCGCACGATCGGTGCAGCGATCGAAGCAGCCTGGGCGATTTCCACGTCGAAGTCCGACACGTACGAGACCTGGTTGGCCACCGTCAAAGTCGCGCGGGTTGCGTTGTAGACCATCAAGCTAGGCTCGGTGACCACTTCGCTACGCTTCGATTTCTCGACAGCGCGGAGGATCATCTGAACCTCGGCATCGTCGAGCAGCGTCCATTGAGCGGACAAGCCACCAGTTGCGTCGACGCCGTCATCGGTTGAGTCAGAGGTGCGACCCAAACCCATGTCGTAAAGGTTCTCGGTGCGGCCCAACAGGTTCAAGTTGTCGTCAGCTTCCGAGAAGTAAACACCAGCGGAGTAGTCCGAACCGATGTTAGTCGAGCTGGGGTCAGAGCCGAAGTCATCGAAGGCGACGTTGGTGCCAGCGCCGTCAATGCCTTGGGTCGACTGGTTGCCCAAGCCGCGGAAGTCAATGCCGATGTCCTGCAAGAAGCTGTCTTCGACCTTCATGAAGCGCACCGAGATCTCAACCGAGGTGTTGGTGGACTTGCGCAGGTCTTTGAGTACGCCGCTGATGCTGTTCTGCTCTTCTGGCAGGTGGTAAACGATCAGCGTACCTTCTTGAATTTGAGCGTAGGCTGGCTCTTCCCACTCGTCGACGCGGAGGATCGTCAGCAGCGAATCTTCGGTCAGCAGGTTTGCTTCGCGATCTTCGTTAATTGGCTCCGGCTCGAACTCAACACCGCCAGAACCGGCGATGGTGATTTCAGGCAGATCGAAGTCAGGCAATGGGCGGATGATCGAACGGACTTCGTAGTGACGAAGAACGTGGCCAGAGTTGGACTCTTCAGCCGAAACAACGTTGACGGCTCCATTTCTGATGACGAACTTCAGCTGGTTGTCGCTCTGCGACTCAATCAAGCTCATGATGCGCGAAACCGGCATCGGCTTGTTGAAAGAGAAATTAACCTGCTTGGCGTCTTCGTCCATGTCTTCGCGCACGGCACGGGAAATGACGAAGTTGACGTTGGTGTAGGCCGCCAGGTTGTCAGCAACTTCTTCGACTGGGTTGTCGAACAAGGCTTCAATCATGGTGGTGTCGAGTTGGCGCTGAATGGCCACGCGCTCAGGGTCTTCGATCTCGACTAGGGTGATTTCGTCAATCGGCTTGCGATCGGCAATCTTCGCCCAGTGCTCTTCATCAAATTCGAAGGTGCTTTTCGGCGGAACGGCCAAAGTGCGCATTTCCTGGAAAGCTTCTTCCCACTCTTCGCGGAAGGCCTTCGCAGTTTGCTGCTGGCGGTTCATGTGCCAAGCTTCGTTGGCGACTTCGCGTAGGCCGCGGGCGTCGGCGTTGCTCGGGTCCAGCTTCAGAACCTTGTCCAAAGTGGAGACTGCCTTGTCGTAGAAGCCGTTATTAAACGCTTCGTTGGCTTCCCCGAACAAAGTGCGGATCCGGTTTTCGAAGTATTCGCGGTCGGAAGCTTCCTGGGCAGCAGCGTCCGCTTCGGCGGCGGCCGTTTCAGCTGCGCGCTTCGCTTCCATTTGCTTGTAGCGAGCTTCCTTGGCTGCATCCATCCGCGCCTGGACCAAGGAGGTGTTCAGGCTGTCGTTGGCGACGTTTGGCGAGATGCGCAACGTCTGCATGGCGGTGGTGTAGGCGGACTCGGCGTCAGCGAAGTCGCCGCGAGCCATGGCGCGGTCGCCATCGTTCATCAGGCCCTCTACCTTCAGACGAGTAGCAGCCCAGCGCAGGGCTTGCTGATCCACCATGCCTTCGGCGTCTTGCCAGGACCAGGCTTTGCCACCCATGGCGGCTTGAGCGCGGCGTAGGCCATCGCGGGCCGGGCGGCTTTCAGGATCCAGTTGGAAGGCGTCGGCGTAGTGCTGAGCAGCACCTTCGTAGTCGCCACGGTTGAAGAAACCGTCGGCCAAAGCGAGGTAGTTTTTCGCCAGGATGCGACGCTTCTGCTTGCGGGCTTCGATGTCCCCATAAGCACCACGGGGGTCTACCTGACCGGGCTCTTGGCCAGGCTCTTGGTAAACGACGGTGTTGTCGATGTCGACGGCATCGCCGGTCGAGACCAGAGGGGACGAGTTCGCTACCTCGTTCTCTGCCATGTCCGCGCAGGCGGCGGCGAGCAGAGCGGGCAGAAGAAGCAGGGACTTCTTGGGAATGCGCATGTAGAGAGGGGTCTAAGGTGCGTTTAGGCAGCGATTAGAGGGCGGCCCGGCGCAGCAGGGTTTGGGGGTTCGGAAGCTGCGGCTAGGGATTGTGCCGTAGAGCCTTGTGCGAGTAAAGCCGTAAGATCGACTGTCGCGGTTCAAACGGGGGTGATCAGTGAGATTCTGCAGAGGGAAGCGCACCATTGTGACGGCGCGCAAGGGGGGGAAGCAGAAGATTTTGTCGCCAAGGCGAGCCGCAAGGATCCAGAAGGTGAACGGTCACGAATTCCCGTGTTTCGGTGCCCTCGCGGCCTCGAAAAGCAGGTCGGTCGTCGACTATGACGCGCCGCCCGAGCTCATCGAAGCGCGGGATTCTAGTCATGGTAGGGACTTCGGTTTCGCCCTTCGTGAAGGATTCCAGGATCCAGCCACTATCTGCAATATTTTCTCCTGGTCCAGCCTCAAATGGGCCTAATTCCGGGCGATTGGGCCGCCTCAGGCGGAGGACAAGGGTGGTATTTCCGACCAAATTGTCCGCCACCCACTCCGATTTCCTCGGCAAGGCAACTTTGGTTGTTGCCGCTGGCGAACTCCGGCGCAGAGCGGGGGCGTTTGCCAAGCCAGGGACTGGGCGTTCTAATTCGGCGTAAACCCTGTAATGGAAAGTGATTCCCTCGCAATCGAGACGGTCTAATAGCTCCGTACTGAGGAGGGTGAAGGCTGCATCGAGGCTGCCAGCGCTGTTCCACCGTTCTACCCGGTATTCCAGGTTGTCAATCGGGTTGCGCGGATGGGGCATCCAGCTCAAGCGCACTCCGCCTTCTTGGATGTTGGCGCGCAAGACGCGCGGACGATAGAGGGCAGGGAACTCCCCAAGCGCAGGAGTGCTTTCTTCGGCTTCGTTGTTGGTGTTGCCAAAAATTGCACTTAATCGAATTCCGTCCACAGGGTGGGCCTCTGCCAAAACGGATGCCAGAGCGGCTTGACGTTGATCCGGGGGGATCTCGGCCGCGATTTCTTGGCCGTCTGCACCTTCGGGCAGCAGCGGGCTCTGATTTTGGACCGCAACGCTCGGGTGCGGGTCAAAGGCGACGAGGCCCATGCAGGTTGCGCAAATCAGCAAAGTCAGGAGCGAGATGGTGTCTTTCATCCCTGGACCTCCGCGGAAATGGAGTGGCGCAAAAAGGCCGCAGCTGGCCAAACTCGTACTCCCAGGCGTAATTGGAGCACCTCGCCGTCGGCGGTTAGGTGGACGACGGCTGGATCGGTGAGATAACCGACGCCGACTGGTGCATGGAGCAAGTGGTCGAGCCAAGCCAGGACTTCAAGCTCCGGCCCACTGGCTTCAATTTCCAATAACAGGGCCGGTAGGTCCTCAACTTCGAAGACTCCGACCTTCTGTGTTTGAAGCGGCAGGCGGCCGGGGCTGCTCCAGCGCGCCAACTCAGTTTGGGTGGCCACCGCCAAGGGCGAAGTCGATGCCAGCAATTCCATGCCGACAATCTCTGCACCTTCGAAGGCGATCTCTCGGACAGCGGGTGCTGGCGTGCCGAGTTCACCCAGCTCCTTTTGCATCCAGGCGTAGCTGGGCGGAACCTCATTTTGTTCCAAGCCGATATGGCCTGGCTGAAGCCGTGCAAAACGGACTTCTCGATTGAACCACAGCCAAGTCAGCAGCAAGGCGGTGACTAGGCAAGTGATGATGTAGCCGCGATGAGTGAAGAAGCGCTCCATCATTTGGTCCTCACGCGATCGCGAACCGTGGTGCCGTCGGGGGCGGCGACGATTTCAACTTCAGCCAAAGTGTTGGGTGGAGTGCCAGCTAGTTTGCGCAAGGCTTGAACAAACTGGCTGCGGCGGTCCAACAAATGGGTGAGTTCCTGGGGGGGCGGGGCTGCAGCAGGTGGGCCGCCATCAGGCTCAGGCATGGGTTCGGCGCTACTTTGCCATTTGCTCAGATTCGTTTCCTGGCTCAAGGTGAAAGCCAGTGCACCAAGTAAAGCAACCAAGGAACCAAATCCCATTGCCGTGCGCCAATGCGGAGAACGGTGCCGTTTTTCAGGGACGTAAACGGCTTGGAAATCAGGCGAAATTGCAGCCAGTGCCGCACCAGCTGCGGCGGGGTCGGCGCCCATTTCCTGTGGCGGGCGCTTGATTTCACGGGCGGGGTGTCCAGCCTCTTCTAGGGCTTGGATCAAAAAATCACCGCCTGGTGCGTCGCCTTCTAGGCTGACGACGGCATTGCATCGCGAGCGCTGGACTCGGTTCAAGATCGGTCGCAGGTTGTCTTGCAGCGGGCCGCGCCTCGCTTGGCAGCCGGAGCGCCCACTTCCAGGGACACCTCTTGCCCACAGCAGGAATCCTGAGCGCAACCATAGATAGAGGTCTTTTTCGTCAAAGCGGCCGTGGTCCCAATCCCAGAGCGCTGCCGACGTTGCAGGGTGAACTAAAACCTCCGCTTCGATCGGGCGTAGCGGCCAACGTGGCGGCAGGTGGGACAGCATGGCGCCGTCATCTTCCGCGGCAAGGCACCAGGGTAAGTCGAGTTCGCCGCCAAGACGGTCATAGAGTGAGGCCAAATTCTCGTGCTCTACGGTGCCAGCAGCCATGACTTGGACTGGCGCATCGTCGGATCGTTGAATAAGAGCGTAGGCGTACTGGTCGCCTAAAAAGTGCAAACCTAGGGCACGGTTCAATGAGCTGCCCCCGGACGCGTGAGACCTAATTGCTTCATGGCGATTTGAATGTCTTGCCAGCAATCTACCTTAGCAGCTGGAGTGTGAAGCAAGTAAGCCGGATGGTAAGTGGCCAAGATGGGTATGCCTAGTTTGGAGTCGTGCAGCTTGCCGCGCATCGCCGCCATCGACTGATCGCTACCAATTAAGTAGTTGGCTGCATGTCGACCTAGGCAAACAATCAACTCGGGTTGCAGGGATTTCAGCTGCCGCTGTAGGAAGGGAGTGCATGCCGCCTTTTCTTCCGGCAGCGGGTCGCGATTGCCAGGAGGCCGACATTTGAGGATGTT
>CAZMDZ010000028.1:9841-18934 GCA_964565175.1 uncultured Planctomycetales bacterium | reverse complement strand
TATCCGGGGCTGGAAAAGGTGCCGTCGACCACTCAATTACCGGTTCCTGCCGCCTTGCGTCGAGAATTGCGTGCTGACTCTCGCGGCCGCTTCGAGTTTGCCGTTGGCGATCATCCGCAAGGCACTGGTTCGATGGTTTTGACCGCTTCGGCTCCGGGTTTTCAGCCGCGTCGCATCTCGATCACCCGCGTCCACGAAGATCTGAAAATGCGCTTGACCCGCGAAGATCGCAGCGGCGTGTTAGAGCTGAAAATGACCGAAGCCGCAGTCCAGGCGGGGGAGCCAGAGCCCCAACTGACTTGGTATTTGGATGGCGCCTTAGCCGACGAACAACCGGGTTATTCGCCCGATGGCATGGCCCTTCACGGCTTGCCGGTCGGCGTCTACCAGCTGGTGCTCCGTGCTGGCGACGAGGTCGTCATTCAGCGCTCCGAACTGAAAATCAGTGGGCGGCAATCCCTGATTTTGAAGTAAGCGGCAGCTGTTAGAATTCGCGCCATGCGCGTTGTGCCCCTCGGTGAAAATCTGCCTGAAGAACTGCTGTTGGCGGTGGCCAATGGCCACCCCTTAAAACTGCGGATAAGTCGCACGGCTTTGGCCAGCATCAAAGCGGCACGTCAGACCGTGGAAGGCATCGTCGCCAAGGGCAAGCCGGTTTATGGAGTGAACACTGGCTTTGGCGCTTTGGCGTCGGAAAGCATCGACGCCAAGGACACTGGCACGCTGCAGCGCAATTTGTTGCTGTCCCACGCCGTTGGTTGCGGCGACGACCTGCCAGCGTCGGTCAAGCGCTTGGCTTTGTTGCTGCGCATTCATTCGATGTGCCAAGGCGTTAGCGGGGTGCGGCCGCAGGTTGTTCGTTGGTTGATTCGGTTGTTTGAATCCGGTTGGCTGCCGCGAGTACCGGAAAAAGGTTCGGTGGGGGCGTGTGGAGATTTGGCGCCGCTGGCGCACTTGGCGCTGCCGTTGATTGGTGCAGGCGAAATGATTTCGCCCACTGGGAAGCAAGTCAAAACAGCGCGCGCATTGAAGCAGATTGGTTTGGAGCCGATGGAACTTGCCGCCAAAGAAGGCTTGGCCTTAATTAACGGTGTCCAGATTTCCAATGCGATAGGCTTGGCCGCATTGGCCGGGTTGCGCAACATCTCCGGCGTTGCCGACGCCGCTGGCGCGCTGTCGGTCGAGGCTCTGATGGGTAGTCATCGGCCGTTTGATCCCCGCGTGGTCAAGGTGCGCCCGCATCCGGGTGCTATCGCCACGTCCAAGAATTTGCGCAAGTTGCTGGCCAAGTCGCAGGTGAAAAATGCGCATTTGAACTGTGACCGCGTGCAAGATCCATACAGCTTCCGTTGCATGCCGCAGGTGCATGGCGCGGCCAAAGATGCGGTTGCGCATTTGGGCGAAGCTTTGGTGCGCGAAGCGCAGTCGGCGACCGACAACCCGCTGGTTTTTCCGGACAAGGGTGATTCGATTTCGGCTGGCAACTTCCACGGTCATCCAATTGCGATGCCGCTGGATTACGCCGCCAATGCCTGCTGTGCTTGGGGCAACATTTCGGAGCGGCGGACCAGCGAATTGATCCACCCGGCGATGTCAGGATTGCCAGCGTTTTTGACGCCAAAGCCTGGCTTGAATTCGGGATTGATGATCCCGCAAGTCGTCGCCGCAGCCTTGATCAGTGAAAACAAAATCTTGGCTCACCCGGCTAGCTCCGATTCGGTGACCACCAGCGCCGACCAAGAAGATCACGTGTCGATGGCAAACCACGCTGCGCGCAAATTGCGTCAAGCAGTTTGGAATACCGAACGCGTGTTGGCGATCGAGCTGTACACCGCCGCCCAAGCGCGTGAATTTCGCGTTGAATTTAAGGCCGGCGTTGGTGCGCAAGCGGTCTACAAGTGCATTCGCAATAACATTCCGCCGTTGAAAGAAGACCGCTATCTAGGCACTGAGTTGGACCGGCTGCACGATATGGTTGCGTCGGGTGCGGTGTTGGAAGCGGCTCAAGCGGCAGTGGGCAAACTGCAATAGGTCGGCGCTTTGATTCAACTGATCCTAGCTTCGCTGATTTGGTCCTTTTCGTTTGGGATCATCAAGGAGCAGATCTCGGATCAGGATCCGTCGTTTAGCACGATGGTGCGGTTGGGTCTCGCGCTGCTGGTATTTTTGCCGTTCCTGCGTCAACGCTTCAACCGCGTTGCGCTGCAATTGATCGTGATTGGCGCGGTGCAGTATGGCTTGATGTACCTGTTTTTGTTCCAATCCTTCGCCTACCTAGAAGCCTACGAAGTCGCCCTATTTACCATTTTGACGCCATTTTGGGTGCTACTGCTCGCCGATCCGCGGCACTTGAAACTCGGCTTGATCCCCGTCGGTCTTGCCATCCTCGGCGGCGCCGTCGTCCGCTATTCCGGCGATCAAAACTTCGACTTCGACACCGGCTTTCTTTACCTGCAACTGAGTAATTTATGCTTCGCTTTCGGCCAAGTGCAGTATCGCCGCTTGCTCAAGCATCAAGCCGCCGACGCCAGCCCGCGCACCGACGCCAATTGCTTCGCTTGGCTTTTCCTTGGAGGCCTGCTGGTCGGTGTTGCTCGTTGGCTTTGGTTGGACATGCCGATCGCAGCAACCACTGCCGGAACCTGGGGTGCTTATGCATACTTGGGCATCATTGCTTCCGGTTTAGGTTTCTTCCTTTGGAACAGTGGCGCCCGCCGCGTCACCGCCTCGCGCTTGGCCGCCGCCAACAACCTCAAAATCCCCACTGCAGTCGCCGTTTCGCTCTTCATTTTCGGCGAACAAGTCGACATGATGCGGTTGGGGATCGGCGCCGTATTGATTGCTTTGGCAATCGTCCTGAAACCAAGGCAAGCGTCGGCCTAAGTCGTGAAATTAAGGTAAGCACCAACTTAGACGATAGAGTTCAATCGGTGGAGCGATAAAGGAACTTGAGATCGGCCAATTCCGTGGTGTAGTAATGCACCCAAATATAAGAATGATGGAATGCTGCCGCCATCAAAGCCGTTGACGATTCCAAGGCGATGGCAATGATCCAGAGGGCGAAGAAGCCGAATGCGTACATCGCATTGCTGGTCCAACCAAATGCACCATTTTTGACCAACGGCATTTTGCGATAGCGCGTGTAAAAGTGGTCAGCGCCCGCCGCGCGGTGGAAACCGAAATAGCGGTGGACACTCCATATGGTATAGACCCAGGGAATGCCAAGAACGATGACTAGAGTATTTCGAAGGATGGCTGGCGTCGGCATGCTGTTTTGGTCGACGCAGGCGAGCCATGAAATGGAGATCACCCGTGAAATTAGCAGGCCGAAAAAGATTGCGAGATAGAGCGGGTAGCCGATCGTTCGGCTGACGGAATGGTTGGCAAGTTCTAGCCTCCAGCACAGCCAGACGAATAGTTGATGAAAGATGGCGGTGGAAATCGTTGTCCAAAATGCCACGGCATGCGGTCGACCAATTGCATTCCAGGTGACTCCCGTCGCGGCTAGTAATGCAGTGAGGAGCAGCCAATGAAGCGGCTGACCGGCCAGTACCTTGGGTGCCTTCATTGGCAGAGTTTTTCTAGGAAAGCGCAGATCAGTTTGGCGGATTTACGTGGCTGGCTTTGCAAGATGAGGTGCGGAGCATCGATGGATTGCAGCTCGAGTTGAGGAGCGAGTGCAGCGATATCGTCGTGGCAGCGGTCGGGGACCATCGCATCTTGTTCGGCTTGAAGGAAGAGCGACGGTAAGTCCGGGAGCGGGGGGAAGGCGATGAATTCGAGGTCAGTGATCAGCTTGGCGCGGTGAGCGAGTACTGCTGGGCTGACTTGGGCGATTGCAGTTTTGACTTCCGCCACTCGTTCGTCGCTGGCTTCATTGCCGAGGAGGAAGCGCCGCACTCCCGCATCTGGAATGGGTAGACGAAACATCAGGCCGCCCAAAACGGGGCGCAACCAGGAAAGCATGGCGGGTGCTGGATTGCCCAAAAAGCTAGCGCACAGGACCAGCGCCTTTAGATTTTCGGGCGGGTCGACGGCAATGGAATATGCAATCGGCCCGGAGAACGACTCGGCGACTAAGGCAAACGGCTTGGATGACGGAATCGCTGCTTTGGTGATTTGCTCCAATTGCTCCCAACTTTGAGTTTGGTCGCAAGAATATCGAACCACCGTCGACGAAAAATTCACCGGCAACTCTCGTTGAAATCGGTCGAAGAGGTCGCCGGTTCCATCCATTCCCGGAAGTAGAACTAGTTGCACAATAACTCTCCTTCTTTCGGTCCATAGCGATGAGTGCTACCGATCCAGGTTGCCACCAAATCCACTCCGGCTGCGAGCACAATTGGGGCGATAGTTTGTGGATCCATGTTTTCATTCTACAATTGGCGGTGCCACCAACAATTGCGAGCCGGGAGGCTCTTGAATGGAACAAATGAAGTCATCGTTGGACTGGCTGATCGAAGCCGCCCCTGCTCAAGTTGATTTGACCGATCCGAAGCAGCAACTGCTGCTGCAGGATCTCGCCGATCGCGTCATTGCCGGCGGCGCTGCCGACCATCAGTTGCTGGAAGCGGCTACGGAAGAGTTCCCTCTTGGGGCCCGTGTGGTGTGCAAGCTGGCGCTTTCGAAATCGATGATGGCTGAGCTGCCAAGCGATTTCAGAGTGAGCGTGGTGTTTGCCGTCTACAAAGAAGGCCGACGGCTTAAAACTCGCGAAGAAGACCCGTTGGGCGAGGATTTTCTGCGTCAAAAAGCGGCTCAACTTGATTGGCTATTCAGCACCAAAGCGGGTTTGACGCCAACCGATCCAGCTGGTCCGGCGAACTCCGCGGGGTCGCATCGATGGAAACTGGTCGTCGTTGACGATGGTTGCCCTGAGCAGAGCGGTCAAAAGGTCAAGCTGATTGCCCAGAATTCCGGCCTGCAAGGATGTGTAGAAGTCCTGCATTTGACCGATGTGATTCAAGCTTGCCACCCAGTGAGTCAGCCGCTGACCACCGCCGATGACAGTCGCAAAGGTGGATCGGTGCTCCTGGGCATGTGCGAGGCGGCGTCCGACGACCAAGATCCCAATCACGTTGTCCTTTTCACGGACGCGGACTTGTCCACTCACCTCGGCCAATGCGCGCGCCTGGCCGCGCCAATTTTGCTCGACGGCAAGGACGTCTGCATTGCGAACCGGCGTGATGGGCGCTCGGTGGTGGTGAAAGAGGGGCATCGCAATCAGCGCGGGCGCTTGTTCATCTACCTTTGGAAGCGACTGCTGCCGCTGCTCGGGGAAATTACCGACACCCAATGCGGCTTCAAAGCATTTCGCGCTTCGGCAATTCCAGATTTGGTCAGCCAAACCTTGGAGAAGAAGTTCGCTTTTGACCTGGAGCTGCTGGTGCGCGCCGAATTGCGCAATCCTGGCTGCATCGCCCGCGTGCCGTTGGCGTGGATTGATAGCGAAGCACTGTCAACGACGACCGATGTGCAACCGTACCTTTCGATGCTGCAAGCCGTGGTCAGTTTCTACCGCCATTACCTGCCGTCCAACAACAGCGCCGATCGATTCGCCGATTTCATCAGCGAGCTCAGTGAGGAAAAATGGCAGCAGCTGATCGAGGTCATGCCGCAGTCCATCCTCGAGCATTCACCTGCTGAAATGGCAAGTTTTGACGGCGTCTCCGCCGACGACTTGCGCGCGGCGTTGGCCTAAATCACACGATCATTGCCGCCGTCGATCGGGATCTGTGCGCCAGTCACTTTGGCGAACACCGGTCCCAACATCTGCGCAACCAGCGCCGCCACTTCCGCCGACGTCACCTCGGCGCCTAAAAGGTTGTTGGTTTTGTATTCCTCAACCGTCAATCCGTAGCTCTGGGCGCGGCTTTCCAGCACCTCGTCAGTCCAAACACCAGTGTCGTAAACCGCGTTCGGGTGAACCATATTCACCCGAATTCCCGCTGGCCCCAGCTCCAGCGCCGCCACTCGACCGAGCTGAGTCAGGCCCGCCTTCGCCACCGAATACGCCGACGCACCCGGTCCTGGTGCGGGCACGTTTTTAGATGCCATCAGCACAATTGCCGGCTGGATGCCCAGTTTCAAGTACGGCGTGCAAAGCTGAATCAAGCGCTGATGGCTGTTCAAATTCAACTCCATACTGCGCTGCCAAGTCTTCGCGTCCATCTCTTCGATCGACGCACTCGCCGGGAAAATCCCCGCATTGCTGACCAGCAAATCCAAGCCGCCAAACTGTGCCACCGTCTGCTCCACCGCCTGCTTCAACGACTTGGTGTCGGTCACATCACACTGCAAACCGAGCACGTTTTTCGACGCGTACATCGACTGGATCTTGGCGCTGATATCCAACGCCGCCACCACCGCGCCTTGGTTGAGCAACTCTTCCACACAAGCGCGGCCGATGCCGCTCGCCGCCCCAGTCACCAGCGCAATCTGACCCTGGAATGGCGGCGCCGACCCCGATTTTTTGAGCTTGGCTTGCTCCAATTCCCAGTACTCCATTTCAAACAAATCGCGCGGCTTCAAGGGCTTCCAACCGCCGATTGCCTCGGCGAGCTGGATGGCTTGAATGGTGTGGCGGGCAATGTCGCCAACAATTTGCACCTCCTGGACCGTTTTGCCAAAGCTCAACACGCCGCAATCCTTCCACACCGCCCATCGCGGCGCCGGATCGAGCATGGTGCAATCGCCCGGATTGTGCTTGTCGAAAAACTTCTGGTAAGCACTCTCAAACGATGCCATTTCGCGCGCTGTTTTGCCTTTCAGGATCACCGGTACGCGTTTGGTGCGGATGACATGATCCGGCGTAATCGGCCCGCGCGTGGCAAGGCGCTCTACATTTTCCAACCGCGCAAAAGCTGCATGCGCGCCATCGCAATTGGCCCGCGCCAGCACTGCGGAACCACGCAAATCTGAAACCGCTTTGCGCGTTTCCGCCAGCTGCAGCAAATTGACCTTGCCCTTTTTTCCCTTCGCCGCCTTTGCCCCGCGCTTGCGCAAAAACGACTCCGCTTTGCTGACCAAGCGGATCATCTTCAGATAACTCTGCTTGGCATCGTCATCAAAGGTGAAGACGCCATGATTCATCAAAATCATGCCATCTAACTTGCTCCAATCGACGTCGCGGGTGCGTTTGTAAATCTCCTTGGCCAGCACAAAACCGGGCATGACGTAGGGGATGACCAGCACCTTGTCGCCGAACACCTGCTGCAAATAATCCGCAGCATTTGGCGTGTTGGTGAGGGTGACGACGGCGTCGGCGTGGGTGTGGTCGACGAATTTGGTGGGAATCAACGCATGCAACAGCGCCTCGACCGACGGATTGGGTGCAAACGGATCGGTCATCGACGCGCGCTGCAGCGACACCATTTCGGCATCGGAAATCTGCTCCAATTCCAACATTTTGAGCAGTGCTTTCATCCGCACCGGCGCAAAACCGGCTTCGGCGATGGTCTCCAAATCCCAGCCGCTGCCTTTGATGTAGAGCAAATCGTCAACACCCAGCCGCCCCTTCGTGCGCAGCTTCACCGACGTATTGCCGCCGCCGTGCATGACCAAGTTTTCGTTGCGGCCAAGCAGCTGCGAGGTGTAAACCCGCATCTTCAACGACAGCGGTTTGATCCGCCCAGCGATTTTGTCATCCCACAAACTTTTCATGCTTCCGCTCCGAGAAATCTTCCTTGCGCCGGGCGAACCCAGCCATCTTTACTTGCGCTCCGGGAATAACCCCAAAACCCCGTCTCTGTCAGCCCGGCAAATGCCGCGCTCGGTAATGATCCCGGTCACCAGCCGTGCCGGCGTGATGTCGAAGGCGTAGTTGGCCACCGCGCTGGTTTTTGGCGTAAGCCGCACTTCGCAAATCCTTCCGCCGTCGCTGCCGTCTGAATCAAGCGCGCTCCCGGTGCCACTTTCGCTCTCCGAATTACCGACGGGGCTCGGATCAAGTACACCCTCGGCGTATCGAACTTCCTCATCGCCGCGCTGCTCAATCGGCACGCCCGCAACACCATCCTCCGTCTGCCAATCAATCGTCGAACTCGGCAGCGCCGCGTAAAACGGCACTCCATTATCCTTCGCCGCCAACGCCTTGAGGTAGGTGCCAATCTTGTTGCCAACATCGCCGGTGAAGGTGGTGCGATCCGACCCCACAATCACCAAATCCACCATCCCATGCTGCATCAAATGCCCGCCGACGTTATCCGCAATCACCGTATGCGGCACACCTTCCTGCCCCAATTCCCACGCGGTTAGCCGCGCTCCTTGATTGCGCGGCCGAGTTTCGTCGACCCAAACGTGGACGGGAATGCCAGCGCGGTGAGCGGCGTAAATCGGTGCGGTTGCGGTGCCGTTGTCGACGAACGCCAACCATCCCGCGTTGCAATGAGTCAGCACATTGACCGGCTCGCCGTTTTTGCGTGCCGCAATCTCGCGGATGATCTCCAGCCCATGCTCGCCGATTTTCCAGCAGGAATTCGAATCTTCATCGGCAATCGCCCGCGCTGTTTCGAGGGCGGCAGCGACTTTGTTTTCGGCACCAGCCATTGCCTTGAGCTGACGCGCGATTGCCCACGACAAATTGATCGCGGTGGGGCGGGTGGCGTCGAGTTGATCGGCGAGGGTTTTCAGGACCGCCTCAAAAACCGATTTGGACCCCTCGCCGCCGCCGCCAGCGCCGGAGTCGGCCGCATCCTGCGCTTCCCTCGCCGCCAAATACATGCCATATCCAGCCGCCGCGCCGATCAGCCCGGCGCCGCGCACATGCATATCCCGAATTGCGGTGCACATCTCCGCCACCGAAGCAATGTCCTCGACCACAAATTCAAACGGCAGCCGTCGCTGGTCGATGATCTGCACGACCTTCGGGTCGCCGTCTTTTTCCCAAATCGTTCGGTAGTGTTGCTCGCCGACTTTCATCTCTTAGGGGCCCGGGCGGCACAGTTTACAGGGCTGGCGGCGGGGCAAATGAGCCGCTTTTCAGCGGGCATTGGCCGCCGTGCACAATCCAAAGCACTGCTAAACTGAAGAGCCGTGCCCCCGGGGGGCCCCAACCCCCCCCCCCCGGGGGAAAAAAAAGGGGATGGGGGGGTT
>CAZMDZ010000028.1:1502-9831 GCA_964565175.1 uncultured Planctomycetales bacterium | reverse complement strand
ACGCGCCTCGTGCGCTCGGAATTCAGGACCTTATCGTTGGCGGTGGCAAAATTCTGTGGATGGGGGCGGCGGCGCCCAAGGTTTCGGACCTGGAAGTGGGGATGACGTCGGCGAAGGCGTCGGTGGCGACGGAGATGGACCTTGGCGGCCAGCGCGTCATTCCAGGGTTGATTGACGGCCACGTGCACTTCACGGGCGGCGGCGGCGAGGCTGGATTTGCCACCCGTGTACCACCGCTGGCGCTGAACCAGTTTTTGGACAACGGCATCACCTCGGCGATCGGCGTGCTGGGCTTTGACGACTGCACTCGAACCACCGCCGAACTGCTGGCGACGACTCGCGGATTTGCTGAGCACGGCTTTGGCGCTTGGTGCCTGACCGGCGGCTATCACCTGCCGCTGACCACCTTGACCGGATCGGTGCGCGAAGACCTCGTCCACCTCGATCGGGTCATCGGCATCGGCGAATTCGCGCTTAGCGATCACCGCTCCTCGCAGCCCACCTTGCAAGAACTGCTGCGACTCGCCAGCGAAGCCCACTTTGGCGCGCTGGCCACTAACAAAGCTTGCATCCTGCACCTGCACATGGGCGACGGCCCGCGCGGCTTGGATTTGGTTCGCGCAGCACTCGCCGAAAGCGAACTGCCAGCGGCGATGTTCCAACCCACGCACATCAACCGCAAGCGCGCGCTGTTTGAAGAAGCGCTCGACCTTGCCGGAGCAGGCTGCCCGATTGAAGCCACCGCTTTCCCGGTGGCCGAAGACGAAGACGCGTGGTCGGCCGAAGATGCCGCTGAGTTGTTCCTTGAAACGAACCTGCCACCTAACTGCTTCACCATTAGCTCGGACGGCGGCGGATGTCTGCCGGAATTCGACGAGCACGGCCGCATGACGCGGATGGACGTCGGCCAACCGCACGCCATCACCGATTGCTTGCAGAATTTGCTGCAACGCGGCCACGACTTAGACACTGTTCTTCCTTTCTTTACCAGCAACGTGGCGAACACGTGGCGACTGCCCGCTAAGGGTTCGATCGCCGTCGGCGCCGATGCGGATCTGGTGCTGCTGGATGTCAGCGGCCGACCAGAGCGCGTCATGCTGGGTGGAAGGTTTACCCAAAATCCAGGTGCCGGAACTTCCGCGCCTGAACCACACACGCAACCCAACTAATCACCTACCGACATGGCTCGGGGTACCATCATTCCCATTGGCGGCGCTGAAGAAAAAGTCAGCGACGCCTCCATTTTGCGCCGCTTTGTTGAAATCTGCGGCGACGACGCTCACATTGTCATCATTCCAACGGCTTCCCGTTTGGAGGATACCGGTGACCGTTACGTTGAACTGTTCAAAGAGTTGGGAGCTGCCGAGGCGACTTCCATCAACTTCATCGAGCGCAGTGATTGCTCGAAGGAAGAGCACCTCGCTGTACTTGAGCGCGCCGATGGCGTGTTTATGACTGGCGGCAACCAGCTGCGTTTGTCGACCACTCTTGGTGGAACGCCAGTTGCCGAATTGCTGCGCCGTCGTTACTTCAACGACCGCTTGCACGTTGCCGGCACTTCCGCTGGCGCCGCGATCCTGCCCGAGCACATGATTGCGGGCGGTCCGGAAGGCGGCATCCCGCGCGCCGACGCCGTCACCTTGGCTCCTGGATTGGGGCTGACGCCGTGGGCGATCATCGACCAGCACTTCCGTCAGCGCGACCGCATGGGTCGGTTGTTGGCGGCGATTGCTTACAACCCGCGTCCTTGCGGCATTGGTTTGGATGAAGACACTGCCGCGTTCATTTTCCCCGACGATACTTTTGAGGTCGTCGGCAGTGGTGGGATTACGGTGATTGATCCGTCCGATATTGATTACACGTCGATGGATTCGTCGCGCACCCATCACCCGGTCACGATTATTGGAGCCCGCATCCACATTTTGACGGACGGCGATCTTTACGACATCCACAAACACGAAGCCACCCCCTCAAGCAGACTAGCCCGCACCTGATTCATGAAAATTGTCTCCCGCAACGTTTACATCGGCCCGAACCATTACGCGCTTTTTCGGGTCATCAAACTGGTTGTTGATCTAGGGGAACTAGAACAGTGGCCGACTGGAAAACTGGGGAGTGAATTCACGGATCGGTTGGCAGAATGTTTGCCGGGGTTGGATCAGCACGGTTGCTCGTATAGCAAGCCGGGTGGTTTTATTCGCCGCATGGTCGAGGATGAAGGCACTTGGATGGGGCATGTGTTTGAGCATGTCGCCATTGAGTTGCAAAACATGGCTGGCGGTTCGGTTACTTTTGGCAAGACGCGCAGCACCAACAATCCTGGTGAGTACACGGTGGTGTATGAATACATTCAGGAAGACGTCGGCTTGGAAGCGGGGCGGTTGGCTTTTGATTTGATTCAGTCATTGCTGCCAGAGAAGTTGCGCAACAAAGATTGGAAGCAAGAGAAGTTTGACTGGGAAGAGGAGCTTGAGGCCTTCATTCGTTTTGCTCAGCGGCGCGCGTTTGGGCCGAGTACGCAGTCCTTGATTGATTCGGCGGAAGAGCGGGATATTCCGTGGTTGCGGCTGAACGAATACAGCTTGGTGCAGTTTGGTCACGGCCGATACCAGAAGCGCATTCAGGCAACGATTACTTCGGAGACGCGGCACATTGCGGTCGAGTTGGCATCAGATAAAGAAGAGACCAACAAGTTGCTCGGTGACTTGGGTTTGCCGGTCGCGATGCAGCGGCTGGTTTATCGTCCCGAGCAGGCGGTACGCGCGGCCGAGCGCATCGGTTATCCGGTGGTGGTGAAACCGTTGAATGCCAACCATGGCCGCGGTGCTTCGATTCACTTGACCACGGCCGACGAAGTGAAGACCGGTTTCCGTCATGCTCGCGAGCATGGCCGCACCATCTTGGTGGAAAGTTTCATTCAAGGATTGGATCACCGGTTGTTGGTGGTCGATGGTGAGTTGATCGGTGCGTCGAAGCGCGTGCCGGGTCACGTCGTTGGCGATGGCAAGAGCACGGTTTCGGAGTTGGTGGATGTGGTCAATCAAGATCCACGTCGCGGTATCGGTCACGAAAAAGTGCTGACCCGTTTGGAAATCGATCGTCAAGCCAATGAGCTGTTGGCCAAGAAGGGCTACAACGCCGATTCAGTGCCGACGTCAGGTGAGATGGTGTTCCTGCGCTCGACCGCAAACTTGTCGACCGGCGGTACTGCGGTTGACGTGTTGGATGTGGTCCACCCAGACATTCGTTCGATGGCGATTCGCGCTGCCGAAGCGATTGGTTTGGATGTATGCGGGGTCGATTACCTGACCACCGATATCACCCAGTCCTACAAGGTCACTGGCGGCGCAATTTGCGAAGTCAACGCCGCCCCTGGTTTCCGCATGCACGTGGCGCCCAGTGAAGGCACGCCGCGCGACGTCGCCGGTCCGGTGATTGACATGCTGTTCCCGCAGGGCGCGCCGACGCGCATTCCGATTGCATCGATTACTGGCACCAACGGCAAAACCACCACCGCTCGCATGACCGCGCACATCATCAAGATGGCCGGTCGCCATGTGGGCTTCACCAGCACCGATGGCGTTTACATCGATGGTCATAAAACCGTCGACGGCGACATGACTGGGCCGGTGGCCGCGCGCATGGTGTTGCGGGATCCTAAGGTCGACACCGCCGTGCTCGAAACCGCGCGCGGTGGTTTGCTGAAACGCGGCATGGGTTACCGCAAATGCACGGTGGGGGCAGTGCTCAACATCGCTGCCGACCACTTGGGCTTGCGCGGCATCGACACGCTCGAGGAATTGGCCAAGGTCAAGCGCACGGTGATTGAAATTGCCCAAGACGCCGCCGTGCTCAATGCCGACGACGAACACTGCTTGGCGATGGCGGATCACACGCCAGCGAAAACGGTGTGTTACGTCACCATGAACCCGGAGCACGCGTTGGTGCGCGAGCATATTCAACACGGTGGGCGAGCCATTGTTTTGGAAACCGGTATGGGTGGTCAAATGATCACGCTTTATGACAACGGCGCGCACATTCCGCTGCTGTGGACACACCTAATCCCGGCAACGCTCGATGGCCGTGCAACGCACAACGTGCAAAACGCAATGTTTGCTGCTGGCATCGCTTTCAGCATGGGCGTGCAGCTGGAAGAAATTCGTCATGGTCTGCGCACCTTCAACACCACCTACTTCCAAGCGCCGGGCCGGATGAACATCTTTGACGATCACCCGTTCAAGGTGATTCTCGACTACGGCCACAACCCGGCTGCAGTCAGCGCGATGGCCAACTTAGCGCAGAGCTTGGAGCCAAGTGGCCGACGCATTGTGGTGCTTGCCGCGCCGGGCGACCGCCGCGATGAGGATATCGTCGAAACGGCGAAGGTTTGTGCCGGGCAATTTGATCACTACATCCTCAAGCGCGATGATCACACTCGCGGCCGTGGCCACGATGAAGTGCCGCGCATGTTGCATGAAACGTTCAAAGCATGCGGCGTTTCCGACGAGCAAATGGTAATGATTCCGGATGAAGTTGAAGCAATCGACGTCGCCCTGAGCATGGCTGAAGAAGGCGATTTGGTGCTGATCTTTGGCGATGACATTGAACGCTCGTGGAAGCAGATCAGCGATTTCAACTCGGGTGAGGAGCACTCTAAGCCAGCCAAAGCCGCGCAACCAGCGCCGGCAAGCATGGCGATGGCACAAGCGGACTCTGGATTTGCAATGGATCTGGGCGAGCAAGTGCTGATTCGTGATGAACGCGGCGTGCGCTTGGCGCGCGAAGTGGAAACGTCGGACTGAGAGTGAATCGATCCAGGAGTTGCAGCGCATAGATCATGGAGTTTTTGTCCTCGCGTAGATTGACCGGCCCGAACCTGCTGACCGATTGGCAGGGGATTCAAGTGGATGTGGCTTTTGGCTGCTTCCCGAACGGCGAACCGATGGGCCCGACGGCAGCCGGTGCGCCGAAAACGATTGAGCTTTGGCAACAGCAGACTTGGCGTATGGTGAGTACGTTAGGTTGGACCAGTGGATTGAGCGAGCGCGATTGGTGCGCAGCGAATGTGGTTCATCGGGTTCATCCAACTGGCTTGAGCTTGTCCTTTCGTGCGCCGATTGATGCGCTGTATACCGGCATTGATATCGGTGAGTGGGTTTGGAAATCCGTCGCCGAGGTGCTGGCCGGGCGTGATCCGTTGGCGTTGGATGGAAGTGATGCGTTGGCTGAGTTCCAAGCCGAGTTGGCGAAGGAGCAAGATGAAAAACTACAGCCACTGCACGACGCCGCGCGCCAACGTGGATTGAATTTTTGCGGCGACGATGAGTGGACCACCGTCGGCATGGGCAAAAATGGTCGCACCTGGGATACGCCAACTTTGCCTGCGGTGGATGAGGTGGAGTGGGATTCGCTGGCGGACGTTCCCAGCGTCATGGTGACCGGCACCAACGGTAAATCGACCACCGTGCGCACCTTGTTCGAGATGGTGAAGTCGGCTGGGCTGACCCCCGGCGCTTCATCCACCGACTGGATTCAAGTGGGAGAGGACACCCTCGACAAAGACGATTGGTCCGGTCCTGGCGGTGCCCGTGCCGTGTTGAAAGACACGCGGGTGGACGTCGCCATTTTGGAAACTGCGCGCGGCGGCATGCTGCGGCGCGGATTGGGCTTGCCGCGGGTGGATGTGTCCCTCGTCACCAATGTCGCTGCCGATCACCTAGGCGAAATGGGCGTGCATGATTCGCCTGCACTCACCGAGGTCAAAATCATTGATGAGCGCGCCGGCGAAACCCTGGTGCTTAACGCCGACGACCCCGAAGTGCGTCGCCGCGGGCAGTTGTGCGAAAAGCCGGTTCTTTGGTATTCGCTGAGTGAGTCGGATGAGCTGATTCAATCCCATTTGGCGAACGGTGGCGAGGCGATTTTTCTTCGCGAGAATCAATTGATTCATTGCTCGACGGCTGGATGTGGCGCAAGCTCTGGCGATGCTGACGGCGGATTCACCGAAACAATCATCGCTGACGTCGCCGACATTCCGATGACTTTGAATGGCGCCGTCCGCTACAACATCGGCAACGCGATGGCCGCAGTAGGCGCGGCGATGAAAATGGGGTTGCCATTGACCGCAATCCGAGCTGGCTTGCAAAACTTTCGCAGCGACCCCGTTTCCAATCCTGGCCGCCTCAACGTTTTCGACCTCAACGGCGTCACCGCCATGGTCGACTTCGCCCACAACCCGCACGGCATGGAGGCGCTAATCGACGCCGCCACCCGCATACCCCATCAACGCATGTTGGTGTTGCTCGGTCAAGCAGGCGACCGCGACGATCAATCGATTAAAGACCTCACCCGGATCACCGCCGAAGCCAAACCGGATCGGATCGTCGTCAAAGAACTCACCAAATACCTGCGCGGTCGCGAAAAGGGCGTCGTCTCCGGCATGATCCAAGATCTGCTCGTCCGCCACGGCTACCCCGAAGACCAAGTCGATTACGTCGAACACGAACTCGACGCCGTCCGCCACGCCCTAGACTGGTCCAAACCCGGCGACCTCTTGCTGCTGATTTCGCACTCGCAGCGCGAGGCCGTGCTTGAGTTGCTCAGCGACCTGTCCTGTTCCGCCGAGGCCTGAGTTGCCGCGACCAACTCCGTGCACCTCGTTCAGGCCGGTGCATCCACAGCAGTTTGGGCCGGTTACCGGCTAGGCGGGGGCGAATAGTGGGAATCCCGGCTACATTGGCCAGTCCCCCCAATGAAAATTCCCTCACGTACCGCCCTCCCTGCGCTTTGCGCTGCCCTATTCCTTAGTGCTTGCCAAAGCGGTCCCCAGCTCAGCGATACTTGGTCGAGTTTGGAGTACGGCGGCCGGTTCGAAGTCGAGTATGAAGGCGGGCTTTGGGCTCAACCCAGCGGCCGGATGGGGCAAATGGCTCCCGCTAAGGGGTTGCCCGCGGGGAGCCCAACCGGGATTTTGGAAGCCGCCAGCACCAAGCCGCCCCAGCAGTGGGTCGTTCATTTGGAGCTGGTGCAAATGCCCAGGGAGGCGGTGAACAAGTTACTGCCCGGCGCTTTCCCTTTTGGCGAAGAGATTTTGGGCGGCAAGGTCGCGAAGGTTGAGTTCGAAGAAACCCTCCGCGCAATGACTGAAGCCGGAGATGCCGTCTCACTGAGCTCGCCTACGATTGTCAGCAACGGTGGGGAGCAAGCATGGGTGACGATGCTCCAGCAAAACGCCTTCATTAGCGGATTTGGCTACATGTTTGTTCCAGGAGGCGTGCTCGCAGATCCTGAAGTGGACGTCTTCCACAGTGGGATTGCCGTCGGCTTGCTGCCCAACCAATCGGCCTTCACGGATCAAGCCGAGGTGCAGTTCGACCTGACCCTGACCGATCTACTTGAGATGGACACGATCACCGCAGAGTGGCCGCAGACCTTTGCTTCGCTGTCGATTCAGGTGCCGGTGTTTAGCGAGCAATCTCTGCGCGGAACGGTTCATATCAGCGCAGATGAAGCCGCTTTTCTGCCGTACTTTGTCACCGCGGACAACCAGCTGATGATGGTTTTCCTCACTGCAGAATCCGTCGGCAAAGCTCAGAAGCCGCTGTAATCCGCCGCTCAAAAGGTGGGGTGCCGTTAAAATCCCGCCCATGAAGGTGCTCGGCATCCGTTTTTGCGCGATCACGCCTGAGGCGGATCAACTGGTGGAATTCCTCGGACTGGGGCTTGGCTTTCCGTGCACTGCCAAGAACCTCAAAGCCGACGATCCCGACTCGCCAGCTGGCGGTTTGTTCCCGGCGGGGGATAGCCGTATTGAAGTGTGGCCGGATGGGGAAGGCATGCCTGCCGGAATCATGCTGCAGGTGGTCGTCGACGATGCCGATGAATACGCTGAGTTCGCCCGCAAAAATGGTTTGGAACCGAGCGGGCCGATGGTGGCCCACGGTGAGAAGATTTACTACCTGCTCGCCCCAGGTGGATTGGCGATGACCTTTCAATCGGCGCTGCCGTCGACCGAGCCGGCTGAGTAGCGATCGAGTTCAGAGGTGACCAGCGGAGACGCTAGAATTCCGTTCCTATGGCTGCAGGATCCAAGAAAGTCATCATTGCCGCGCTCATCGGCAATTCGCTGATTTCGATTACTAAATTCATCGCTTCCAGCATTACAGGCTCGGCGGCGATGATGTCGGAGGGCATTCACTCGTTGGTGGATACCGGCAATCAGGGGTTGTTGTTGTACGGCTTGAAGCGCGCCAAACGACCGGCCGACGAGCGTTTCCCGTTTGGCCACGGCAAGGAGATTTACTTTTGGAGCTTTGTCGTAGCCATTTTG
>CAZMDZ010000028.1:877-1492 GCA_964565175.1 uncultured Planctomycetales bacterium | reverse complement strand
ACGAGGGAATCCACCACGTCCTGCACCCGACGCCGTCAAGCGACCCGACGATCAACTACATCGTGCTCGGTTTGGCACTGATTTTTGAAGGCTGGGCGTGGTTCATGGCGTTGAAGGAGTTCAAAGCGATCAAAGGTGAGAGCGGTTACTTCGAGGCGGTCAAAGAAGGCAAAGACCCAACGGTATTTGTCGTCCTGTTCGAAGACTCCGCCGCCATGCTCGGTTTGATCGTCGCTGGCCTGGGCGTTTGGTTGAGCCAGGTAACCGGCAACCCAATGTTCGATGGAATCGCGTCCATCGCCATCGGCCTCATCCTTGGCGGCACTGCAGTTTGGCTGGCTTACGAAACCAAATCCCTGCTAATCGGCGAAGCCGCGTCGCCCGAAATGGTCAAAACAATCGGCGAAATGTCGAGTCGGTTGAAGACGGTGGAAAACGTCAACGAAGTTTTAACCCTGCACATGGGGCCGGAGTTCGTACTGGTGAACGTCAGCCTCGACTTTGCCGACGGCTCCACTGCCGCGGAAGTTGAGCATGCCATTGAATGTCTCGACCGTGGGATTCGCAGTCGCTATCCGTTGGTACGCCGTATCTTCGTTGAAGCGGAGTCGCGTG
>CAZMDZ010000028.1:0-867 GCA_964565175.1 uncultured Planctomycetales bacterium | reverse complement strand
AGACCCAGAATCCGACACCGATCATTAACCCGCTCAAGCTTTTTGTCTTAAGCCCACTCCTCGCTATTGGTGGGTGTGCATCGAGTCCCGGAGACCCCTACCCATGGGGCGGAAGCATGGCGGTGGGATTGACCGCACCCGGCGTTGACGGTGCATACGTTCACCATTCCGGATCCGGATGAGGTCGGCACTTTTGTGCAGGGCACGATGGACCCGGTTGAGTTGGTCTACATATTGCTCGGCGGCCATCCAGACGAAGATGACGACGAGGATTATTATCACAGTCACTCCGGTCCAGGTTTTTCTTATTCCCGACGCAACGCCACCTTTGGTTTAGGCTTCGGCTTGGCTCGCCACTTGGGTGATCGATTCACTGTTTACAGCGGCGCAGGCTGGGCGATGGCGTTCGATCATGAATACGATCGCCATCGCCATGGCAGTGATCATCGCAATCACTATCACGACCACACCCACCTGCATTACGAGACCTCTGGATTGAACCTGACTGCCGGAATTCAATGGCGGTTTAACCGGGGCGTTGGGTTGGATATCGGCTATCAAAGTTTTTACGAAACGGTCTACGTCGGCTTTGTGTTTCCGTTTTGATGAAAAAATAGTGCGACACAGTTGAGTTGGGCGACGTTCGGGCGGCAACTGGAACCGATTTCAGACCGATATGACTTCCTTACTAATCCATCTCCTTGCCCTATTGCCGTGCACCCCTGCGATCGAGCAATCAACCGAAACTGGCGTCCTGACTTCACCTGCGGCAATTGCCGGCAGTCAATTCGGGCACTCAACCGCCATCCAAGGCGACACCATCGCCGTCGGCTCCATTGAAGATGCTCCCTTTGCTTGGACCCACGG
>CAZMDZ010000027.1:11490-19196 GCA_964565175.1 uncultured Planctomycetales bacterium | reverse complement strand
CCACCATCCAGGCCCGACAAAGTTCCGCGGCTGGCTTCAGCGGCTTGTGGTCGACCAACTTTGGCCGCATGCGATTAGAGGTCGATGGCGATCAGGTCACCGGCACCTACGCCTACGGGAACGGCTCTAAAATCGATGGCAAGATCGACAAGAAGGGCAAGCTGAAGTTCAAGTACACCGAGCCGGAAACCAGCGGCGAAGGATGGTTCGAACTCAATGCCAACGACACCGAATTCGCCGGTCAGTGGAAGGCGAAAGGAGCTCGTTCCTGGAGTGGCTGGAGCGGTAAGCGAGTGAAACCTCAACAAGGAATCACCTGGCTCATCGTGCTCGAAGCCCATTGGGAAACCGGTCTCAGTGAATCGGAATACGCTTTCGGCGACATGCTGCGCAGCTACTTCACCATGGCGCCGAAAAAGGTCGCTGTCCGCCACCGCTTCTTCCACGACGCCGACGACCTCCGCCGCTTTTGCCGCGAGGTAACTTTTTTAGCCGAACCCGTGGTCTTGCTTTTCTCGACCCATGGATCCAAAAAGGGACTTGCCGTCGCCGGTAAAACCATCACCCCGGAAGAGTTCGCTCCCAGCCTAAGCCACGCCCACAACATCAAACTTTTGCACCTCTCGGGTTGCGACATGATGTCCGGCACGGTGCCGAATCAAATCCACGAGTTGCTTGCCGACGGGCCGCAATTCCCGATTTCAGGCTACAAAGAAACGGTCGCTTGGGATGCGAGCGCACTAGCCGATTTCACCTACTTGTCCATGCTGCTCCTGCGTGGCAAAGCCCCGGCGGCTGCAGCCGATCAGGCGATTCGCGTTTCGCCTTACCTGGGCGACAAAGTTGCCACCCACAGCACCTTCAAACCATTAGGATTGACCGTGCTCGCTGCGCCTAAACCGGCAGCTCGCGCAAACTAGCCCGCTAATCGGATCTCAAGAATCAAGACCTCAAAACGAATGAGGGCTCGATTTAGAAGTCCTTGCCGGTGGTATCACCGAACTGAGTACGCAAGCGGCCAAGCCGTTCTTTTAGGTAGCGGATTTCGTCGGCGTGCTTGGGGTCGTCGATGAGGTTTTGCATCTCATCAGGGTCGGTTTGCAAGTCGTAGAATTCCCAGGCGTCGTGGCGGTAGACGTAGAACAGCTTGTAGCGTTCGGTGCGGATGCCGTAATGTTCGGCGACGCGGTGGGCAATGCGACCTTCGTTGTACTCTTGATAGTGGTAGTAAATGGCGCTGCGCCACGGCTCTTCCAAAGTGTTGCTAAGAAGTGGCAGCAACGACGCACCCTGCATCGTCGACGGAATTTCCTGGCCCGCCATCGCCAAGAAAGTTGGCGCCATGTCGATGTTTTGCACCATTTCATCGCTGGTCGAACCCGGCGCGGTGACGCCTGGCCAATGAACGATCAGCGGCGTGCGCAAAGAAGGTTCGTACATCCAACGCTTGTCGTACCAACCGTGTTCGCCGAGGAAGAAGCCTTGATCGGAGGTGTAAATGACGATGGTGTTGTCGGCGAGATCGTTGGCTTCGAGGAATTCACGGACGCGACCGACCGAGTCATCGAGCGCGGCGACGCAACGCAGATAATCTTGAATGTAGCGCTGGTAATTCCAGCGAGTCAATTCATCACCGCTTAAATTTGCGGCGGCGAAGGCTTCGTTTTCTGGACCGTATGCAGCATCCCACGCGTCGTGCACAGCCGGAGTCATGGGCGCCAGCCGCCCCTTGGCGGAATTGTCGAGGATCTGCTCGCCGGTGATCGGCAACTTAAGATCGTAGGCCGGGAACAGATCGCGCGAAATGCGCATTTGCGCTTGCTCGGCGCCGGGACTGCGGCCCGCATAATCGTCGAGCAAGGTGGCAGGCTCGGGAATCTTGACGCCACGATAGAGGTCGAGATGCTCCGGCCCCGGCATCCAAGTGCGGTGCACGGCGTTGTGACTCAGCCAAAGTACAAACGGTTTCTCTTCATCCTGGTCTTGCTCAATCCACTCCAAGCCGAGGTCGGTGATCAAGTCAACGGTATAACCCTGGCGCGCAATTTTGCCCTCGGAAGTCTGCAATCCTTTGGCGTAATAACCGCCGGTCTTCGCCCAGTAATCAAAGTCCTCCGGCAACGGATTGCCCGGCAAATGCCATTTGCCAATCATCGCGGTTCGGTAGCCTTGCTCGCGCATCTCCCGCCCCCAGGTGGGCAGTTCGGTGTTGAATGCGGAACCATTGTTGACGCGCCCGTTGGTGTGAGAATGAGTTCCGGTCAGTAACGTGCCGCGCGCGGGTCCGCAGATGGAGTTGGCGACGAAACTCTGCGTGAAGCGCATGCCGTCGGCGGCGAGCTGGTCAATGTTGGGGGTTTGATTGAGGATCGAACCATAAGAGCTGATCGCTGCTTCCGAGTGATCGTCGGCATAGATGACGACGATGTTGGGCCGTTTGTCGCCAGTCAACTTGCTTGCCAAGCCCTGCTTGCGTGCTTCGCGATCACGCTTTTCATTGCTTTGATAAGTCGACCACTCGGCAGGGCTTTCTTTGGAATCCAATCGCCATTCCAAAATGCCACCGGAGTAGCCTTCCTGGAGTTCAACCTCCAATCGCAAGGCGGTGGTTGAGATCTTCGGGAATTCCACTCGATTGAATCCATCTTTGACGATGGGGAGCGGTCCCTTGATCGCGGCAGGTACCGGCACCCAATATCCTTCTTTGTAGTAGGAGAGATTCCAACTTTCTGGAATGCGGCATGAACCTTGGTCAGTGTCGTCAAACCAGTAAATTTCGCTGGCGGTGATGTCGCGCGGGTGCTTGAACTTGTATTCCACCCATTCGCGGGTGCCTTGACGATCCCACCAGGTCAGGCGCGGGATGGAGTGGTCGTTGGAATTGCTCGGCAGCAATCCATCTTGAATGGCGGTGAGGGAATCGCTGGGGTAGCAGTAGGAAGTGCTGGGTTGGAAGGCCCATTCCGCTGGCGGCACTGGAACGTTTTCAAGGTTGTCCGGCAACCACACTTTCATTTGGTTAGCTCCACGATGCCCCCATGCGAAATAGGGAATGGCCATCAGCTTCTCAGTCAACGGGCGACCGAGTCCCCCAGGTCGATGTCGTTTCATCTCCCCGACCATGACATTGACGCCACCGAATAGATCCGGCATCCAAGACTCCTCAATGTCAGGCACAACGATGGAAGGCCCTTGCTCTGGCACCGGAACCGCTATGGAATTCAAATCACCGTTGTCGACTTCCTCCGCACAATAAACCAATGGGCCCACTTGAATTGCAAAATGACCTTGATTGGCTTCCACATGATCCGACGCCAATACGCGGTGCTCCTTCAAATACATGGTCAATTGGACCTTGTCTCCAGGTTCCCAAACCCGGCGAACCACCGCGAAACCATCCTTCATTTCCAACGGAACTCTTTCGTAATTCACGTTGATGAAAAACCTGGCTTCAATGGGCATGGCGTACCGGTACAAGTCGCTGGGCATCGGTCTTTTGCCCGCCCACCCCGGCACCCGGAAACGCAACTCAAATTCGGCCGGATACGCAGGATCCACATCGACGCGAATTTTTCCGTCCCAGGGATAACGAGTGATTTGCTTCAAGCTCACTTCTTGACCGGCTAGATCCACCTCAGCACTTCCGTTGACATACAAGTTGACGAAGCAAGTGTCGTCTTGCGTTGCGTAAATCATTCCCGCTAACGACGGCATGAAACGCACGATGTTGACCGGGCAGCAGGAACAGTTAAACCAACCCTTGCGCTCGGTGCTTCCCTGGTTGAAGGCGTAACGGCCATCGCTTTCGAGTGGGTTGGGGTAGAAGAACTTGTCGCCCTCCATCGAAACGCCGCTCAAAAACCCGTTGTAAAGAATTCGCTCCAGCACGTCCAAATACTTGGCGTCACCGTGCAATAAAAACATGCGGTGGTTCCACATGGCGTTGGCAATCGCCGCGCAAGTTTCGTTATATGCGGTCAAATTGGGCAGCTCATAAGCCTCGCCAAATGCCTCGCCACTGCGGCTCGCGCCGATGCCGCCAGTAATGTAAATCTTGCTTGAAACCACGTCATTCCACAGTTTGTCGAGCACGTCGATGTACTGTTGATTGCCAGTCAACGCCGCCACATCCGCCATGCCCGCGTACAAATAACCCGCCCTTACCGCATGGCCGACGGCCTCCGTTTGCTCCAACACTGGCAAGTGATCCTGCACGTATTTGCCATACAACTTTTCGCGCTTATCCTTCTGCCCGCGTGCTCCCAAAAAGAACTGTGCTTGATCCAAATATTTCTGCTCACCCGTCAAGCGGTACAACTTGACCAAACCAATCTCAATCTCCTCATGCCCCGGCGTGTCGTAACGCTGCCCTTCGCCGTCGCCAAAAGTACGCACCACCAAATCCGCATTCTTCAACGCCACATCCAACAAGGTCCGCTTGCCCGTCGCCTGAAAGTGCGCCACCGCCGCCTCATAAAGATGGCCGACGTTATACAGCTCATGCCCATGCGCCAAGTGCGTCCACCGGCCCTCGACCCCCGGATACGTGTAATCCACATCGTTGCATGTGCGTGCGGTGTACAAGTAGCCATCTTTTTCCTGGGCGGAGGCGATATCGGCAATGATTTCATCCAACCTCTCATCCACCATCGGGTCGAAGTGTTGGGCCAAGGTGTAAGACGCTCCTTCGATCACCTTGAACACGTCGGAATCGTTGAAGTAGATCCCTTCAAAATTGCCAGCGCCCCTGCCGCGTAGCTTGGCCCCCGCCTCTGCAAAATTGGCCAGCCGACCGGTTTCCTCACACTTGTACAGGTTCGCCCACAGCGTGACCTCGCGATTGGTCTGCAACCTCGGCCCCCAGAATCCACCCTCGATTTTGACCTGATGAAAAGGTACCGGCTGGATGGGGTAATCCACAGCTGGCTCAGCCTTCGACTGAAGGGGCATCGCCGCAGCATCGGTGGGCAGGCCCAGGGAAAAGGCCAGTAAAAATGGGGCAAGGTGCAGGACTGCAGGGAGCATCCATGCATTCTGGACCACGGACCGCCAGAGAGCAAACTCGCCGCTAAACTCCCGCCATGGCAAAGATCCTCGTCCTCGGTGCTGGCATGGTCGGCAGTGCAATGATCCGCGATTTGGCGGAGCGCCACGACGTCGTCGCGACCGATTATTCGGCGGAAGCGCTGGCTGCTTTCGACGGCATCGACTCCGTTTCCAGCCACACGCTGGATTGCAGCGATTCTGCCGCCGTCACCGCCGCGGTTGCCGAGATGGATTTGGTGGTTTGCGCAGTGCCCGGGGCCCTGGGCTTTGAAACACTGCGCACGCTGATCGAAGCGGGCAAAAACGTCGCCGATATCTCGTTCTTCCCCGAAGAAGCGCTCGACCTGGACCAGCTCGCCCAGGACAAGGGCGTCACCGTGGTCACTGACATCGGCGTCGCGCCTGGGCTCGACAACTTGATTCTTGGCTACCACGACGCGCAAATGAAAGTCACTCGCTTCGAGTGCCTGGTCGGCGGTCTGCCCATCCAACGCAACTTCCCTTTCGAGTACAAAGCACCCTTCTCCCCTGCCGACGTGGTCGAGGAATACCTGCGCCCGGCGCGCCTGGTCGAAAACGGTCGCGAAGTGGTGATGCCTGCCCTCAGCGAGCCGGAATACGTCAACTTCGACGCTATCGGCACGCTCGAAGCCTTCAACACCGACGGCCTGCGCTCGTTGATTCGCACCATGTCGCACATCCCTGACATGCGCGAAAAAACGCTGCGCTACCCCGGCCACTGCGCGCTGATGCTGGCCATGCGCGAGGCTGGATTCCTCAGCGACGAGCCGATTACGGTGCAAGGCAAGTCGATTGAACCACGTCAATTCACGTCGGCGATTTTGTTCGATCAGTGGAAGCTGCAACCGAACGAACCGGAGCTGACGGTGATGCGCGTCACCGTCGAAGGCGAGGAAAATGGCAAGCAAATCCGCCACGTTTGGGATTTGCTCGATTACACCGACGCCGCCACCGGCACCTCATCGATGGCACGCACCACTGGCTACACCTGCACCGCCATGGCAGAAGCCATTCTCGATGGAACCTGGCGCAAAGCAGGCGTCAGCCCTGGGGAGATCGTCGGCGGCCAAGAGGGCGTGTTTGAGCAAATTCGCGGCTACCTCAAGCAGCGCGGCGTTCAGCTTGAGCATCAACGCGTTACACTGTGAAACAGTCGGTTGCAAAGCTGGTGTGGCCCTACCCCAGCACGGCTGGCACCATAGTGTTCCATGAGTTTTGATCGCCCCATTTTGCTGGTAGAAGATGACGAGGATTTGGCCGACATGGTCCAGAACTACCTCGTCTCCCATGGCTTTGAAGTTCAGCTCGAAGCCCGCGGCGATCGGGCGGTGGGGCGTATCAAGGATGAAAACCCGCTTTTGGTGATCCTCGATCTTGGTCTGCCAGGATTGGATGGATTTGAAGTTTGCAAGCAAGTTCGGGAGCAATACAACGGCTTCATTTTGGTCGTCACTGCCCAAGGGGACGAAGTGGATGAAGTCGCTTGCCTAGAAATTGGCGCCGACGACTTCCTGGCTAAGCCGGTCAAGCCGCGGGTATTGCTTGCGCATATTCGCGCCCTGCTGCGCCGGACTACCCAAGCGGCAGCTTCAACGCCTAGCTTGGTCACGATTGGCGACCTTGAAGTTCGCGCCGGTCGTCGCGAAGCCCATTTCCATGGCGAGTTGCTCAACCTAACTTCGTCGGAATTCGACCTGCTGGAGTACTTAGCTTCCCGCGCCGGGGAAATCGTCAGCCGGTCGGAGCTTTATGAAGAATTGCGCGGCGTGAAGTACGACGGCCTCGATCGCTCCATCGACCTACGCGTTTCTCGACTGCGCGGCAAAATTGAAGAACATCCAAGCAGCCCCAAACTGATTAAGTCGGTGCGCGGGGTTGGCTACTTACTCGCTGCGTCATGATTCGCCTACTCATCCGGGTTTACCTCTTACTCCTAGTCCTATTCGGACTGGGTTTGATGGTTCCGGTTGTCACCGCAATCTTGCACTGGGAAAGCAATCAGGACCGACTCGAAGCAACCTTCGTCGGACCGATGCGGATGATCCGCGACACTTTGCAGGAAGCCGATGACCCCAGCTTGGAAGTCATCCGCCTACAGAAGCATTTCCGCTTTCCGGTCGAACTTCTCTACTTCAATAGCGACGGCGGCGCACCGGATTGGCTGGAGCGTTCTCTCAACGAAGACGAAATGTTCTTCGACCTCGACGAGAACGGCAAGCACGTTTCCTACTTACGTTTCGACGACGATCGGGTGTTGCGTTACGGCCCGCTGCCCAAGCTGGAATGGTTTGGCAGCGAAGGCCAGATCATGGCTCTGGTGCTGCTGTTGATTGGTGGCTTTCTCTTGGTTCGCCTGCTGGTCCGCCCACTCTCGCGCCAAAGCAAAGTGCTCGCGGGAGCCGCCAAACAGGTGTCTGACGGTCATTTCGGCTCGCGCATTTCGATCAATTCCGTGCCCCACGCGCCCGAGGTCGTTCACGCTTTCAATCAAATGACAGGGCGGATCGAGCAATTGATGATCAGTCATCGCCAGCTTCTGCAAGACGTCTCGCACGAGTTGCGCACGCCGTTGGCGCGGTTGCGCTTTGGCCTGGAAATCCTCGACCACGACGTTCAGGTTGGCGGCCAACTCGGTGATT
>CAZMDZ010000027.1:0-11480 GCA_964565175.1 uncultured Planctomycetales bacterium | reverse complement strand
CTCGACGACACCGAATCCGAACCTGAAGAACGCGCCCGCGTTGCCGCCAAACTCGATGCTGCCATTCAGCAACTCGATGACTTGGTCGAAGAAATCCTTCAGTACACTCGCCTGGCCGACAAGGACCATCGCAAGGTCGACGAAGACCCGGTTGATCTAACCGAAATCGTTGGCCATGTGGTCCAGCGCTTTGAACTTGCTGCGGAGCAAGGCAAAGCCATCGAAATCAATACCCCCGATTATCCGTTGCCTCCGCTGGTCGGCAACTCGCGCGAACTTGCTCGGGCGCTCGACAATCTGCTCGCCAACGCGCTGCGCTTTGCCGACAGCCGCATTCAAATCGAATTGTCGCTCAACAAGGAATCTCTCTCCATTGTCGTCGCCGACGATGGTCCCGGAATTCCCGACGACATGCGCGACCGCGTGCTGCAACCATTTGTGCAGCTGGAACGAAGCAGCAATCACAACGGACTAGGCTTGGCGATCGTCGAACGGATCACGCTCGCCCACGGCGGCTGCATGGAAGTCGATTCTTCGAAGGCGCTAGGCGGCGCCGCAATTCGAATCAACCTGCCTGTCACCTGACATGGGCGGCATGATGATGCGGCTACGCCTGCTCTGGCGGGCTACCCTTGGACGCTATTTGCGCAAACTGGATTTCTGGATCGTCTGCCGGGAATTGAGCCTGCCGGACACCCCCATCCCCAAAGGCCGACGCTCTCCAGTCAAAGAAGGCGAGGACTTTGAGCTTCAACACATGACCCATGAAGAGGTGGATCGCTTCCTTGGAGTTTTGCCACGCTCCAAAGTCCGTCGGCTCCACCAGTTTGTTGACCACCCTGAAATCGATCTGGTCGCCCGCACGCGCGATGATGGACCGGCGTGGTGTTACGTCGTCCATGCCGCCTGCCCGCTCAAGGATCATGAATTCAAATATGAACTACCGCTGGTCGAGGGCCGCGACGTTTTGCAATTCGATGGCTGGGTCGACCCCAATCACCGCGGCGTGATGATTGGTATTTTGGGCATGAACGGCACCAACAAACTGCGCCGCGCCGAAGGATTTGAACGCATTTACGCAACCGTTCTGCAAAAAGATCCAGCGTCGATTCGTCTCCACAAGCGATTGGGCTATGAACACGTCGGCACCATTCGTCACGTCCAATTGCTGTGCTTCAAGTTCAATCAAGTTCGCTGGTTTGACGGCCAGAATCCGCGCCAGAACAGGCTTTTGGCCGGTGAGGATGCCAAACTCTTCCAGTTACAAAAGGGCCGCAAGTATTCGTCTGAGATTGACCGAAAAGGATAGGGATACAAATCCCTACACAGAAAGACGTTTTTTGGCATAACCTTGCCTTTCCGAGCAGTAATACTGGGTGTACCCCAGCTAAATGCTTCCTGTCAAACAACTCCTCCCTGAATCCTGGCGCAAACGCCTAGGAAATGCATGGAGGTCCAGCCTAGGCAAATGGTTCAAGAAACTTGATTTCTGGATTGTCTGCCGCGAACTGGACCTGCCAGACATTCCTTTGCCCAAGGGACGTCACTCTCCGGTTCACGAGGAAGAGACTTTTGTCATCGACCATACGTCGCATGATCAAGTTGCTAAGTTTTCGACTGTATTTCCACCAGCCAAAGTTAAGCAACTCCACAAGTTCGTTGACCACCCCGAGGTGGATTTGGTGGCACGCATGCGCGAAGACGGCGCGCCTTGGTGCTACATGTTGCATGCCTCTTGTGAATTGCGGGATCCGGCTTATGGCTACGTTTTGCCAGTCGTGCCCGGCCGTGACATCTACCAGTTCGACGGTTGGGTGGACCCCAACTTCCGCGGTTTGATGATCGGCATTCTTGGCACCAACAGCGCCAATAAACTGCGTCGCGCGGAAGGCTACGAACGCATTTATGCAACGGTGCGGCAAAAGGATCGCCGTTCGATTCGCTTGCACGACCGCTTGGGCTTTGAGCGCGTTGGTGAAATTGAGCATCGCCGTTTTTTCGGTTTGAAGTTCAACACCTTGAAGTGGTTCGAGGGCAAAGCGCCCAAGGATGGCGGGCGTGGACCGGGCTCGGCAGAGTTGCTTCATCCGAAAAAGGGCAGCGAGTACACCGCTGAAGTGGACCGGTGCTGACCAGATCCGCTGGACGGTAAAGACCTGCCGCCGAAGGCTGCCGCTTGCTAATCCCGTCGCCTGTGGTTTTGGCGGCTTGTTAAACTCGACCCGCCTTGAACCACCACTTGTATCCCCCCACGGAGCCGTTCCGCAGCGGCATGTTTGCCGTCGACGACTTGCACACCCTGTATTGGGAGGAGTGCGGCAACCCCGATGGCATCCCCGTCGTCTTCCTGCACGGAGGTCCCGGCGCCGGTTGTAGCGCCAATGACCGCCGCTTTTTCCAAGCCGACGCCTTCCGCGTGGTGCTATTTGATCAACGCGGCAGCGGAAGATCGACGCCCGCCGGTGAGTTAACCCGCAACGATCCATTCGCTTTGGTCGAAGACATCGAGCGGCTGCGCGTTGAGTTGGGGATTGAGCGTTGGCACGTGTTTGGTGGTTCGTGGGGCAGCACCTTGGCGCTGCTTTATGCGCAAACCCATCCGCAGCAAGTGCTCAGCATGATTCTTCGCGGCATATGGTTGCTGCGCAAAGAAGAAATCGATTGGTGGCTTTATCAAATGGGCCAAATCCAGCCCGAGATCTGGCGCCCATTTGCCGAGCAGTTACCCGAAGAACTGCGCGATGATTTGCTCGAAGGCTATTGGCGAGTGTTGAACGGTTATGACCAAGCTGCTGCTTTGGCCGCCGCCCGCGCGTGGAGCATTTACGAAGGCAGTTGCTGCACCATGCAGCCGAACCTGGATTACGCTTCCGCCTTTTCCGACGACGCCATGGCTTGGAATTTGGCACGCTTGGAAGCGCATTTCTTCCGCAATGCCACGCTGCAGCCCGATACTTTGCTGTTGGATCAAGCTCCGATCTTGGCCGACATACCGGCCTTCGCAGTTCACGGCCGCTACGACCTAGTCTGTCCGGTCAAGAACCTCGACGATTTGAGCCGGGCGTGGCCGAAGTTGGATTGCGAGATTGTGCCCGACGCCGGTCACTCATCGTACGAACCGGGGATCACCCAACAGTTGGTGGCGGCGATGGACCGCATTGCGGCAACAGGTTCTCCGGTACGCGACTGAGCGTTTCGGTTTATAGTTCCGCCATGAACAGTCGCCGCCCTCCCACGTTGCCGCGCAGTTTTGGCGCGGTCCCACGCACCGGCGTGATCTACGTGATGGAAAAAGCGGCGGCGGCGGGCTTTTACCGCCGGGGATTCCGATTGGATTAACCTGGGCCAAGGCGCGCCCGAAACAGGCGTGCTGCCGGAATCACCAGAGCGCTTAGAGTCGATCCCGATTGCGGTCGACGCCCGGGAATACGCACCCGTTGCCGGCTTGACCCGTTTGCGCGAAGCGGTGGCGGATCTTTACAACCAACGATTTCGGGTTGGCAAGCACAGCCAATATGGACCGGAGAACGTCGCTATTTCTTCGGGTGGGCGAGCTGGGTTGACGCGAATTGCAGCAGCTTTGGACCGCATTCACCTCGGCCACTTTTTGCCGGATTACACCGCTTATGAAGAGTTGCTGGAACTGTTCCGCGACTTCATTCCCATTCCAATCTTGAGTCCGGGTGGACGGTTGCCGTCGGCAGAGAAGTTGCGCCAGGAAATTGTTGGACGAGGATTGGGTGGTTTGTTGTTGTCGAATCCGTGCAATCCAACCGGTGATTTAGTCCGTGGCAATGAGTTAAAGCAATGGTTGGAACTGTCGCGGGAGTTGGGCTGCGCGATGATCTTCGACGAGTTCTATTCGCATTACATTTACACCGACGCCAACTCCCCCGCCGACAGCACTTCGGATCTTTCCGAGCTTGGCGGTGCGTTGAGTGCGGCTCAGTTTGTGGAAGATGTCAATTCCGACGCGGTGTTGCTGGTCGATGGTTTAACCAAAAACTGGCGCTACCCAGGATTGCGTTTGAGTTGGACTCTAGGACCGGCGTCGGTGATTGAAGCGATTGCATCCGCCGGATCGTTTTTGGACGGCGGCGCTCCGCACCCAATTCAAGAAGCAGCAATCCCGTTGGTCGACCCGGCGGTCGCCGAGCAAGAAGCGCGCAGCATTCAGTTGGAGTTCGGCCGCAAGCGCCGCTTCATGATCGACCGCATGCGCGAGTTGGATTTCGTACTCGACTTCGAACCTCACGGCGGCTTCTACTGCTTCGCTTCCCTTGAAAAGCTGCGCCCGGAACTACGCAATTGCATGGACTTTTTCCATGCCGCACTCGAGCAAAAAGTCATCACCGTTCCCGGCCGCTTTTTCGACGTCAACCCAGGCCAACGCCGCAGTCACCTACCCTCGCGCATGCAGGAGTATGTGCGCTTGAGTTTCGGCCCAAGCATGACGGAGTTGGAAACGGGGATGGATCGTTTGGCTGGCATCGTGAAGTCGACGATCAGGCCTTTGTGATCGCTTGGCCAGGGGTGGTCGGTGAGGGTGAAGGGGTCGCTGGTGGTGCAAGGCTCGATGTGGTCCTTGAGCCAGTAACTTTTGGGGCCGACGATCCAGGCGGCGGTGGGGATTGCGTTGGGTTGATTGCAATAGATGAAATCGATGCGGTCGCGTTCGTCGGCTTTGGGGGTCCAGCTGGTGGTGCCGCGGCCGAATGCGGGGGACGGCCAGGTTGCGCCGGGATGGGTGACGGGATTGGGATGTAAGGCGCGCCAGCAATCGAGGAAGCCTGCACCGCTGAGGCGCTTACTGTTTTGCCATTCGATGACGACGCCGTTGTGGTCATAAAGGTCTTTGGTTGCGGCAGTCCAATCCAAATGCGAGCATTCATTGAAGTCGCCGACCAGAAATTGAATTGCGCTTTGGGGAGCCTTCTTTTTGGAATAGGCCAGGAAACTAGCGATAGACTCATCTCGCTTGGATGCAGCATCCATGGTGTGGAGTGCAGTTAAATCGGTAACTGGATTCGGCTTGCCATCGCCGTCCGGGTCGATGATTTTGAACGAGTTTCCGTCGTAACCGCGCGGCAGGTATACGGCGTAATTCAAGTAATCCAAGTGCGCGGAATAGAAAACAATTTCTCGACCGGATGGATGCTTGACGTGAAAAGCAATCACCGAGCCATGGTCTTGCGCCGTTGCATCAGCCACTGCTTCGGCCTTGTCAATCGGCCAACGACTCAACAAACCGACGTCCCCGCCACCATATTGAGCGTGGTATTCACACCCACGCTGACGCAGTGCATCCAGCAAACGCTGATGCAAATCGGTGTTGTTGTAATTGCGCACTTCACTCAAGGCAATCAGATCGGCATTCGATGCGGCGATGACGTCGGCAATTTTTTCGAAACCACCTTCGACGGAAGTCCCCTCTTGCCAGAGATTGAATTGCATCACGGTGAGGGTGGTTGGGAGCTTGGTGGGCGCGACCAAATCTAGGTCTTTCCCTTGAAGTCGCTGCACCACCGAAACGGGGATTTGATAAGCGATTTGCTGGGGGATTGGCTGGTGAAGATCTCGCTTGTCGCCGGTATCAACCGGATCGAGTGTGGTGGTCGTGGTGCCGTCTAAGTTCGCGCCCACTTGCAACGCAGCCTGCTCCATCGACCGCTTACTCACCAAACCAACCTTAAGAAAAGCTTGCTGCCATCCTTCAAACCCAGCCGACGTCGTCAGCGGACGCCCAATCGAAGAGAGATTGGCTTTGGAATCCACCAACTGCCAAAAGTCATCCGCCGTTGGCCGAGTGCCGTCGCGCCACTTGGGGTTTTCGTAGAAGTCGCGCATGAATTGATCCAGCGTAGTGTTGCCGAATTCACGCAAAGCCAAATCCAACCATAGCGCCAGCATCAAACCGCCTGCGTAAACCGCGTCATGAGCCGGTCCGCCTTCAAAGAATGCGGCACCTCCAGCTTGTTCGAGCGAAGTTGACGCGAGCGTAGTTTCGGCCAGGGCCATTTTCTGTTGCAACTCTTGCAGCAACTGCTCATCGCTGAGCAAACCTAATCGCCATGGCACCAAATAGGCGTAGTAATCGGTGAACCCCTCCATCACATAGCGCAGCTCATCCACTGGCTGGCAGCGCGCCCGCATCCAAGTGTGATGGAACTCATGCGCAATCAAATGCGAAGCAAATTCCGACGCGAAGTCAGCGGGCAAGTTTGGATCGAGGTACAAAGTCATCGACCCCGTCTTCGGCGAACCGCCCGCCCCCCCACCTTGGGGGTCGCCGAACAAAAACATGTAATCACTTTGCGGCGTGCAACCAAACAACTCCAACTCGGCGTCGACGATGGGAGCCACCTTCGCCACCAGCTGCTCAAACAAAAACTGCTGCCGCGGTGAAAACGCCAAGGTCAAATTCATGCCGCGCACTTTTTGACGGTGAAACTTCCACTCACCCACGGCAATCAAATCATCGCGCAGTGCGCCCAAGCTCGGTGGCGCATACCAATCGGCCGACGATTTCGGCCACGGCGCAACCACTGGCCAATCTTCCGGACCCACGAAACGAACGCGGATGGCGTCGAGATGGTCAGGGGCTAATGCCATTGTCCCCATCACCAACATGCCGTGGTCATCTTGTAAGTACGGATATTCGTACTCATCACGACCCGCGATTTCAAGCTGCTGGCGGTGATCAAGGGGCACCGTCCACTCCAGAGATACCGGCAGGTCACCGGCAACTTGCAAACTCCACCGATAAGCACTCTCACGAGAGAGCGTCGCGATGGAATTCCCGTCAAGTGCGACCTCGCCCTTCAGCCGCGGTTCCGGAAGTTGAGCAAAAGCGAATCCTTGGGGCAGGCTCAGATTCACGGGGCCGTGCTCGGGTTGCAAACCGGTGAGGGTCAGGCGGACATCGACTTCACGGCGGCTGACGTCGGTGTAGCTGAAGGTGTACTCCGCTTCCATGCCACCGGCAAGAGAAACGGCGTCCGCATTTTGAATCCGCTCAGCAACTTTGGCAGCGGAGGTTGGCAGCCCCTGGGCAGAAGCGGTCAGCAAACACAGCATCAACAAGCTCAGCATGGCGACAACTTAGCAAGGCGCAGGCCAGCTTTCATGGCGTCAGCAATCCGGCTAGCGCCGCCGATGACTTCCCCAAATCAGGAAGCCATGCCCGAAAACAGCAAGCCTTAGGCCATGGCGGCTCGAATTGGCGGCATTTGGCTTGGCACGACACTTGCATTTCAAGCATAACCACAAAAGTCATGCACATACTCCTCTTACCCTTCCTCACCCTTTGCCTGGGCTGGCTGCCCATGGCGGCCACCGATCCGGTAGACCAGCAGGATTCCCAAACCAAATTTGAGCAGGCACTCAAGTGGCTCAAAGACGGCGAAATTCACATCCGCGGCCGCTTGAGCGAAGAGGCCAAAGGCGGCATGGCTGGCAATGTCATGATCATTGGCGGCGGCATGGGAGGCGAGAAGTACAAAGGAAGTTTTTTCGCCCATTTGGACGGCACCGCTGATTTGTGGGTCGTGTCCAAATACGAATTCCCGGGCTTTAGCATGAAGCTGGGCTCGTCGCGCGTTTTCCAGATGACTTACGATCGCAGCCCGCTCGATCTTAGTTCGATGGCAAATGAACTAGAGGCGTTGTTGAGCGTCAAGCGGTTGAAAAAATACGGTAGCAAGGTGGAGTGGCGCGCTCAGCAAACCTCCGAAAAAGGCGATTGGGTGCTCGAAGGAGAGTTGCCGAAGAAGTTCATTCCTAGTAGTGGCGGAATGATGGGTTTCGGACCGAAAGTCAAGTCGGTGACTCTTAGCATCAGCATTCAGGCGGATGGTTCGGTTTCGGAGTTGGAAATGCACGTGCTTCAAGGCGACCCTTTTGCCAACTTGCACGAGCAACTGGGAAGTGGCGGCTCGATTGAGTTCACGGGCGATCTGCCAGAGGGTGTCGAGATACCAGAAGGTGCCGAGATCCTCGGCGGCGACATTTCTGAAGGTTCAGGGATCATCGGTGGTTCGTCATTTGGCGACATGGATGCCGACGATATGCCTGATGGAGCAACCACCAACCTGAACTTGATTGCATTGGGTTTGGCGAAGTCGATGGGCGCTGAGATCAGCCAAGAAGCGGTTGATGCTGGTTTTGAATTATTGGCAACTGTTCAAGGCGAACCGTACCGCAAGGCCTCGCAATACGTCGCGCAAAACCTGCAGTACATTCCGCTGGGCCACGCTTCGACGGCAATGCACTTGTATTTCGGTGGCTTGGCTGCGCAGTTGATGTCTGCCGAATTGCAGCAGGATTTTCAAGATTCGGTGCTGAGCCGGGTCCGCAAAGCTTGCACCGCAGATGGCTCTTTCGATGACGTGGTCGAGCACTCGCCAGATACGATGCTGGCCTTCAACGACAAAGGTGTGTTCATCGACCGCGCCTACGTGTCGGCCCTCAGTGTCGGCGCTTTGCAAGCCGATCGATGCATGTGGGTGCAACGGCTGGCACCAAAACCGTTGACTGCGGCGACCACTCCGGCACAGCCCTCGTTGCTTAATTTGCCCAAGGCCTCATGGGAAAGTAAGGCGGCCAATATCGAGCACGTTTTGGTTTTTCAAGATCAAGTTGCCGCATGTACGGACAAGGGCGAAGTCAAATGGCATTCCAAAGGAGATGGCCAAGCGCAAGCGAGTTTGTCGGCGCCTGAACTGAGAGAAGGCTTAGCCCGCGAGGTCAAGTTCATTCATTCGGGCGAGCTCTTGCTGCAAACGCTGACCGACAATTCGGAAACCGAAGCCAGTCCGTTCCGTGAGAATGCAGAGGAAATTCCGCAGGGTGAATTCCTGATCCGCCGCATCACTCCGCAGGAAGTGGTTTGGTCGCGCAATTTCAACAACGCCACCTCGCGCATTCGCCCGTTAGGCAAGGAGCTGCACATTTTGTTCACCAACGGTGGCTACATGGTGCTCGATGCCAGCAATGGCGAAACCAAGCGCAGCTGGTCAGCTGGCGGAACTCTGTTGAACGTCGGCTTGGCACCGGATGCGGATGGCACCGTGACGATCTCGGTGGAGAATAAAGTCCAGCACTTGGAAGAAGACGGCTGGGAAGTTTGGACGAAGCGCAGTTCCGGTCAGCAAGGCATCACGCCGCCAGCTTGGACTACGCTGCTGGCCGACGGCGATCGCTTGTTGCTCGGGGAATCGCGCGGCGAGGTTCAGTGCCGCAAGATGGAAAATGGCAAAGGGATTTGGCGCAACATGCTGGGCGGGTCCATTCGCTCCATGTCCAAGTTGAATTCGCTCTCTGGACACATCGTGGTGGTTAGCTCAGACGGCCGCGTTCACGCCATCAACACCGCCGACGGCTCCACTCGCTGGAGCACTCTGTATTCGTTCGGCGACGAATCCAACCAAGCACTGAAAACCGTGCAAGACCAGGGCTTTCTCTGGCTGCACCATCCGGAGGCTGGACGTCTGCTGAAAATTGACGCGGATGGTGGGGATGTCGTCGGCTTGGTGGAACTGGAAGAGGGGGCCACCTGGACTGTGCACGCTGGGGACTTCTACTTCGCGCAGGACGACCGCTTGATGTCTATCTCCCTGTAAACACAGGCTTTGTTTGACATCTGCGTTTTTCTTACTAGTATGAATAGGATCTTGCATTTCAAAATGTAAGTACTCCTCCCCCTGACCTCCCCGAAAACTCATGCCTTCCCCCGGCAGTCCCCTACCCAATTCCCCGTCCAGCGGATGGGGAAGAGCCGCCATAGGTGTGCTCGCACTCGCCGCAGTCGCGGTCATTTGGATGGCCTCCAGCCAAGATACAAGCCTAGACGCTGGAGAACTGCCTGAGGGCACGGGGACAGAGGTGGCTGAGCCGGTCAGCCTGGCGAAACAAGGCGATGCCGATGTGCGGCAACTTCCTCAGCCAGAAGCGCTGCCAGCCGCAACCTCCAAGCCGGTGGTGACATCGGCAAATTTGGCTATGGGCCCAATCGACGAGGCCATCCCCCCCATCCCAGCCGTGGATCTCACCGCCGAGGCGCTGACGCGTTACTTGCGCGACCGCCGCCATTCTGAAATTCGCGACGAATATCCCATCCACTCTTCCCCATCCGGCCATCCCTCAGGAATGACCGCACAACCGGCGATTGCATCGCCAACAAAATAAACCTGCTCCTTTCGATTTTCACGCCAGTCATGCTGGCGAATACTTGGATCGTAGACTCAGGCGGCGGTGGTGATTATGTCACCATCCAAGCTGCGATTGATGCGGCGACTCCCGGCGACCTGATTCAGGTCGTGGCTGGTAGCTACGAAGAAGATCTGCTGGTCCATACTTCAGTGACCATCGAAGCCGTGACTGGCGACATCGTCACCCTTTACCCCGCGACCTCTAACCCAGGCACCGGTGTCGGCGCGCAGATTTCGGCGACGACCCAAGTCTGCATCATCGAAGCTGACGACGTCACCCTGCGCGGATTGGTGATCAATGGAAACAACCCGAATTTGGCCGCCAACCTAGATGCGCGCAATGGCGTGATTGTGAATTATGAAAACGGCCCTTGGCACCGCTTGACGGTGGAAGATTGCAAAGTGCGCAATTTCGAACTGCGCGCAATTTCGGGTTCGACAGGCACCGATCACATGTTCCGCAACAACACCGTGCGCAACGCCAAGGCGGTACCGATGGAATCGACTGGCATCATGCTATGGAGTGCCACCGGCACCATGGAAAACAACGTGGTGAAAAGTTGCAGCCTTGGAGTGGTCAACCACAATCACTCGACCGGCGACATCTATTGGAACGACATCAGTGATTGCGATCTAGGGGTGCTGACCAACGGCACGCATGCGGCGTCGGCGGTTTATGAAAACGTGATCACGAATTGCACCCAAGGTCACCAAATGATCGGCCTTCATGCCGACGTCACCAGCCATCACAATACTTTTGTCGGCTGCACTTTTTCTTTCAACTTGTTCGGCTCGACGGGCAATAGTTTGATCGAAGATAATTTGATTGACGGTCAATCGGTGTTCAACGCCACTGGCATCAAGTCCAATAGCGATCTGTCACCGTGGGGGACCAATACCATCGTTGGCCACGCCAAGCGCAATGAGTTTGTGAATCTAACCAACGGTGTCGTGATGCAAGAGACTTCTGCATCACGACATGAACTCGTTGATTTGGTCATTGGCGGCGCACCGGGCGACGGCAACAGCTTCCGCAATGTTTCGAATTTGAACCTGCAGTTGCTGGGTTGCGATGACAACATCAATGCCAGCTACAACTCATGGGGCGTGGCGACGACTGCGGCGATTGAGACTTCGATTCACCACCAAATCGATGACCCTGTTTTGGGTTTGGTCGATTTCAGCAGCCCTGTGATTGACGTCGTGATCGTTGATTCGGCTGGTGGCGGTGATTTCTTGACCATTCAAGAGGGCGTCAACGCAGTTGATCCT
>CAZMDZ010000026.1:0-19372 GCA_964565175.1 uncultured Planctomycetales bacterium | reverse complement strand
CAACTTGGCTCCAATTCCAAGTGGGCGCTGAAGTGAGGATGAGGTGCCGCTGAATGACTAAATCAACTGCGACATCTTTTTGTGACACGGAACACCTTGATCTTCTGTTCGAAACGAAAAAATTGAGTTGAGAAAATGGTGGGCCAAGCGGGATTTGAACCTGCAACCTACGAATTATGAGTTCGCAGCTCTAACCATTGAGCTATTGGCCCAGCCAGTGAATTGATGACCGCGACGGAAAGATTACTACTTGCCGTCGTCGGTGGTTTCGATGTAGCCGCTGTCTTCGAGTAGACGTTTGACTTCGTCTTCGTCCTTTTCGAGTTGTTCAGGAGCGGGTGGATCAGGCAAGAAACCGGCCACAGTTTGCACCGGGTTGGCTTGCACGTACGTATCTTCCCAGGCATCGGTCATGACCTTGCCAGGCAAGCCATCGGGTACCGGCAAACCTAGACCGTAAAGCATACTTGGAGTGCAGTCGTAAATATCAGCGCCTTCAAAAGTGCCGCCCTTCTTTACGCCAGGACCCGCAACGACCATGATGCCGCGCCTGTGGTGCACACCGGTGCGCAGTTCTTCATAGAACATGTCGCGCAGCGGTTGGCGGTTGCCGTCGTAAAGCAGATGGTTTTCTTCACTTCCCAACTGCCCGGCGTAAAAGTCCATCACCAAAGTTGTTTGGCCCTTCGGGAATGGCTCGAACTGGAATGGTCTGCCTTCGGGGTTTTCATCGACCCGTACTTCCAGCATTGCCTTGCGCAGGTCTTCCAGAATCTCCCAGCGTTGCTCAGCATCTGCCTTGTCACAAGTCAGAATCAACTGGTTGCCTGCAACCGCAGCACGAATACCCAACTCAACCGGATCCAAACCCACGAATTCAATGAATGCCTTCGGGGAAGGACGCACGGTACGACGAACACCGCTCTCCAACGCCTGCATGCCGTGGTCGGAGAAGATCATGAAGGTGGTCTTGTCGAAGTCCGTGCGGTCGAGCATGCGCCCCAGCACTTCATCCGACTTGCGATAGCCTTCGCGCAGGACATCTTTGAACAGCTGCTTGGCTTCATCCGACAAGTTCGGGAAACCTTCCGGCTCGTGGTAAGCCCAGTAGTGGTGGCCGAGCGTGTCGATCGGGGTGATCAACAACGCGCCAAACGCCGGACTGTATTCCACCATCTGATCAAACCACGCATCCGAACTGAGGTTGGCAAACACCAACTGCATGCGCCAGAAAGTCTTCTCGCGTTTCTCCTTCCCCTTGCCGGTCGCAGTCACAACCTTCCAGAAATGGCCGAGGTTTTCCCACACGTGGTCGGCGCTGGAAATGGCCAAACCAGTAAAACCCGCGCGGAAGGCAGCGAAACTAAAGATCGACAAATCTTGGCGGCCGACCTTGATCAACGGCTTCAAGAAAGCCAAGTCCATCGGGTGGGTATGTTCGCCCGGCGCGACCCAACCCGGCATGCAGAAACCGGGGTACTTATCTGGAGGCCAGGTCATCAGCCAACCAGTCAAGCCAACCTTGCCGTCCGCTTCTTTGACCGCATCCCACACACGACCGGTCTTTAAGTCGCGGCGGTCGCGCTCGAAGTCCAAAATGCCGTTGTCTTCCGCAGTGCGGCCAGTCGCAATGATCGTCCAAATCCGCGCCGACAGCGTGGGGTCCTCGGATTCCAACTGGCCGCGTGCGCCCACTTCCAACAGTCGCTTCATGTTGGGAAGTTCACCCGCAGCGATCATCGGATCGATCTGATCCCAAGTCGCCGAGTCCAAACCCAACACGATCAGCGGCGACATGCCGTCGACCTCTTCCTGAACGATGCTGCGATCCGGCTCCACCAAGTGAATGCCGCCCGAAACCACCAGCGCCGCCAAAGCGATCAACGGATTAGCCCGACGGAATGCACAACCCAAAACCACCGCCATGATGACTCCTACCCACATCATGTACGTCGCTTTGGCGATTGGAGTGCCGGCGATCATCAACCACGGCAGCGCACCAATCAAGGCACCTAACACGGCTGGGATGCGCGGCTCGGCGTCGGGCGAAGCGATCAAGCCGCGCAACTTGCCCAAGATCCAGCAGAAGACAACGCCGAGGAAAAACGGCATCACCATGTTGAACAGGACGGCGGGGATCAGCGGGCGCATCAGCGAAGGCGCTGAGAGTGCGACGGCGGCGGTTGCGGCGAGGGCGGCTGCGCAACCGGCAGCAAAAACACCGACCGGTTGCTTGGCGGCGGAATCCATGGGAGATGCGTCAGTCATGACTGCGGGGAGGGCAGGTGGAAAGCGACCTGGAAGCGCAAATGATAATCAATCCAGCGGCGTCAAATAGACGCGTTCGCCAGGGAGCAAATTCATTTGCGTGACCGGGCCGACCAGGTAGGCCTTTCCATATTCGGCCACTTGCGGGTTGCTCCATAACCGCGACGGCAATTCTTTCACGGACGGCAACTGCGCCAAGACGACGGAATCGACCGAGACCACCTTGTTGGGTTCCATGCCGGTCTCCATCCGTCGAGAAACGCGGAAAGAATCACCGACGGCAACACCAGCCGTCTGATTTTCGGGAAGGTAAACGACAACCTCGCGCGGCAGCGGGTTGACCAGCACGGCGACGGCTTCGCCAGCAAGCAAAGCCTGGCCAACAGGCGCCGGAGCGCTTTCGACGCGTCCGGCGAAGGGTGCATGCATTAGGTAATGCGACTGAACAAGCTCCAGCTCCTGTAGCCTGCGGCGTTGCACCACAATCGCCGCACGCAATCCCGCCAACTGAGGCTCCAAATCCAGACTCGCTGGCAAGGCCTCGGGCAAGTTCAGCGGCTCCAGTTCATTCAGATAATTCTGCCGACGCTGCTTGGCCGCAGCCAACTCAGCCTCTAGGCCGGTCACCAAACCCTGGTAGTTCTTCACCCGCCCCAAAGCTTGATCCATGCGCAGCTGCAGATCCTCGACATCAGATTCCGGTCCGGCGGCTCCGGCGGCCAGCTTTTTGGCGCGTTCTAACCGCACCAGCAAGCGACTGGATTCGAGCTGATTGTCGGCAACTTCAAGCTCGGCTTCGAGGATTTCGATTTGCAAGTCCGCTTCATCGCCCTCGAAGCGACGCAACTGGGCGGCACGATCAGCGATGCGGTCGGCGTCGGCACTGGCGAGGGCTTGCTCGCGATCGTGCTGCATTTGCCACAAGTCGCGCGCGGCCGTCGCTTGCAGGTTGGCCATTTGCGCGTCGACGTCGGCGGTTAGTTTGGCCAACTCCGCTTTGGCGGTTTCCAGCGATGCTTGATGCGGCGCCATATCCAGCGACGCAATCAGCTGGCCAGCGACCACCAATTCGTATTGCTGCACCAACACCTGGTCCAGCCGCCCGGAAGTGGGCGACGACACCTCGTACTGCTGGGTGCGAGCCAGGCCGACCATGTTGGGCACCGGAACCTGGCGAGTCCACAACAAGTAAACCGCAGTGGCGGCAATCAACCAAACGATCAACGGCAGCCCATGCACGCGCAGGTCATGCCAGCGCTCGCGCAGCGGAATCGGCACCTTGCCGGGTCGGCGCTGAATCGTGGTTTGGTGTTTGCGGTCGGATTGCTCTTCCATGTCAAATCTCCGACAGCTCGTCCTGCAGAACCAAAGACACCCCGGCAATGCCGCCAGCGCCCTTCATCTCGCGAATGAGGTCGTCGCCGCGCTTGGGATCGCGCAGTCGGACCTGGAAGATGTACTCCGTAACTTCGGAGCCGCGGCGCACCGAAATTGTTGCGTACTTGCGGCAGAATCGCTTCAAAATCCACACGAACGCGCCTTCGTTTTGCTCGACGCCTTCGAGCCGGAACGATAGGTGACCGTCATAAACACCTTGGGTGCCGAAGCGAACGAAGTGCAGGTAAATCACCGTCGCCAGTAAGGCAAGTGTTCCAACCACCGCTTCGGGGTAGCGCTGCGAACCGACGGCCATGCCCAACACCAAGGTGAAGAACACGAACACCGTGTCGCGCGTGTCCTTGAGCACGTTGCGAAAGCGGATGATCGCCAGCGCACCGATCAGGCCAAAGGCAGTGACGATCGAGTCGCCGATGACGAACATCACCAGCGCGACAACCATGGTCAACAAGACCAAGCTTTGGGTGAACGAGCGCGAGTAGCTCAACCCGTGGTGAGTGCGTTGATAAACCCAAGCGATCAACTGGCCGAGCACCAATGCCAGCAGCATCGACAGAATCATGCGCTCCAAGGTCAGCTCACGCGTTAACGTGCTGCCGGAGCCGAAAAGTTGCTGCAACGTATCCATCAGTGGCTAGATCGGACGGGAATTAGTCGGCCGACGTGTAACGCCACGCGGACGACATCGACAGCTTGGCCTGCAGGGCGCGCATGGCACCGCGGTCGGCCACGCAGTCTATCGAGCGCACGTATTTTGCGACAGACTGCTTGTGTAACTCAAAGACGTGAACCAATTCATCTAACCACAATGGCTTACGCTCGGTGAACTTGATCTCGACGATGACGCCTTCGATGGGCGTCTCCTTCCAGTTCGGGCGGGATTCGGCAAGGTCAAAATCCGACACGATGCAATGATGCAAATCGGTATCAAACGTTAGCCTGACGGGCGCGTGGCCGGAACATTCGTAGGCTTCGCGCTTGTAGCGAATGCGCATGGCAGGCATCGCGCCGATCCGCTCGCAGTATTCGATGAACTCAGCGGCCTTTTCGTGGTGGCCGTTGCGCAAGAATGCCTGAGCAGCCTCGCGATCACTGATTTCTCGCGACTTATTAATCACCTGGTCGGAGCGCTTTTTTACTTCGAAAAACACCGGGCTCTTCTGATCATGCTCCGAATAATAGCGCAAGCGCAATTTGAACCGATTTCGGGTTCCCTGGTTGGTATCTTCGTAAGTCGTGAGCCGCTGGCTATCTAGGTAAATGCTGTAGACCGGATAACGGCGGTCGGCTTGCTTCACCGAATAGGGGTCCAGGGTCATGAATGGCGCGATGAATCTACGGATCCTCTCCGCATCCATCCTGGAAACCAGGTACTTACACTCGTACCGGGACGTAAGGGTGCCGTCGAGCGGCTCTGGGTTTGAACTTGCTTGGGACAAGGCTTTACTTCCCAAAAATACCATATAAGCTGGTTATTGGTGGATTTTCAAGCGTACTTTTTTGCGCTAAGTTCGCACGATACACACAGTTACTACACATGCTGGCTTTCCTCAGACAGGTGGCTCGCGCACTGACCGGCAAGGTCGACCCGTTGTAATTTGCTTTTGGCATATCCTTCGGCTTGCTCCTTGGTTTGGTTCCTGCTGGCGAGGTCGATTTGGGCACGGGGTGGATGGGCTGGAACGCAACTTGGATTGTGACCCTGTTCCTGCTGATCTTAATACGCGCATCCATCCCGGTCGCCGTAGTTTTTGCCGCCATCGGCAAATTATTAGGCATGGCCTTCCTCGATTCGGCATCTTTCAGCCTTGGCGAAAGCATGCTCGACGGCCCCGGCCCCGACGGCTTGGCACTGTCCATGTACCAAAGCATGGCAGCCTTCCAATTGCACACCTTTTGGGGCATGGGCTCACTGCTGCTCGGCGGCTGCTGCGCCGTTTGCTTCGGCGTGATCAGCTACTTGGTCTTTCGCACGAAATTGCCCATCTGGCGTGAGCGATTCGGCCAAACCAAATTTGCCAAAGCCCTGTCTGGCTTTTTCGTCTTCCGCGCCATGCGCTTCTTAATCCGATGATCTTTCGCAAAGGCTTCCTTTTCCTGCTGCTGGCATTGCTCGGCTTGCTGGTGATCATCTTAGTGTTTGCCGGCGATCCGATTTTCAGCTCGGCGCTGCGCAAGTACGGCCCCAAAGCCACCGGCCAGCGGGTGGATTTTGAGACTGCTTCGCTTTCGATTTTGAGTGGCAAAGCACAGGTTGGCGGATTGCAACTGGGGCGCCCGCGCAAGCCTCTGATCAAAACAGAAAGCATCCTTTTTGATGCCGCCGCCAGTGATTTACTCGCCGGTCGGTTGTTCATCGAAAACGCCGAAATGCTCGATGTGCACCTGCGCTTGGTGATCGACAAAAATGGCCGCTTTGAATTCGACCCCGGCCCTCCACCGGACGGCACTCAACCCGACGCCGACGCCCCGTCGGACAAAGAAGAACTGCCTCCCACTGAAGAGCGCGACGTCGTGCAAATCGTTTCCGAACTGTGGGAGCGCTACCAAACCTATAAGGGCTACTACGACGAGTACGGTGGCATCTTTGGCGGTGGGGCAAGCGAAGAAGAAGCTGAGGAAGAAGCGCAACGACTGCACCTAGCAGGCCGCCCGGCTTACTTGGACCAGGCGTTGATGGCCGAGCCAGATGGCGGTGAGCCCAAGTTCTTCCAAATGAAGAAAGCGGAAATCCGCAACCTGAGTTGGGAATCGATCGACAAGCGCACCGGCATGCCGTTTTTGCCCGAGCTCAGGCAAGGCACCTTGACCATGCTCGAAATCGGCACCCCCGACGGCAAGTCCACCGTGCACGCCAATGCTGAAGTTGCCGACGGCGGCACCATGGCTTTCAGCATGGAAGTGCCGAAGAATGAAACCGATCTCACCGAGGTCTCGGCTGAAATTCGTTCGTTGCCGGTGGATTCGTTTCGTGCGTCCATCAATCGGTCGCTGCCTTACAAGCTTAAAGGCGGCACCGTTGACTTGGTCGCTAAGGGACTGCAGTTCAACGACAACAACTTGAGCGGTCGAGTGCGTGTGGAACTTTTTGGCGCAACCTTCAAAGAGAGCAAGCGCTCCAAACCAGTGCTGGGCGTTAAGCCTGCTGAGTTCGTCAAGGTGGTCAACCGGGCATTGAAGGACAATGCGATTGCCTTTGACTTTGTGCTTGGCGGCACACCAACGCGACCCACTTTTCGCATTGAAAACGCCACTGACTTGGATGACTTGATCATCGAGACTTTGAAAGAGGAAGCGAAGGAACGCCTCAAGGAAGAAGTGGATGAAGCGAAGGAGAAGTTAGAAGACAAGGTGCAAGACAAAGCAGCTGACTTGCTGGGCGAGAAGTCTCCTGAGTTGGGCAATTTGTTCGGCGGCAAAGATAAAAAGAAAAAGGACGGCTGATCGATCGCGGCGCAAGCGCGCCGTAGCGGATTACTCCTGCGGCGGCGCATGCAGATCACGCCATTCTTCCACCAGCATGGCAAAGACGACGTCGTCCACCCAACGGCCGCGGAACCAGTACGAGCGCACATGATGCGCTTCTTTGCGCATGCCAACCTTTTCCAACATCGCCACCGACGCGGCATTCTCTGGATCCACCGAAGCAATCACCCGGTACTTTTGCAACACGTCGAATAAGTACTGCAGTAATGCATGCAAGGATTCGGTGCCGTAGCCCTGTTTTTGCCATGGCGGCGCGATCGTGATTCCGACTTCCACTTGGGTAAGTTGGTTGCGCAAAAAATGAATGCCGCAATCGCCGATCAACTGCCCGTCTTCGCGCAAGTAAACGCCGAGTTGCACCCATTGCCCTTGGCTATTCATCGCCACCTTTTGGTTTTCAAAAATGTAAGCACGGGCCTCGGCGGGTTCCTCGGGCGCCCAAGGTTGCCAACGGGTCACCTGAGGGTGGCTCCGGTATTGAAATAAGCCCTCGGCGTCGGCCTGGGTCAGGCGTTCAAATCGCAATCGGGAACTGCTCGGAAGCGGGGATTTATTCAACCTCCCCATCATAGATCACGCTCTTGCCAAGACTTGCGGTTTCGACCCAGTCTCGCCGCTTGAATTGGCCAGAGTTTCGCTAGCGGAATTCTGTTTTTTGGTGCATCTTGGAGTATTGGCTGTGCATGGCCAGCACCCCCCTGACCCACGCCCTGAGGTCATGATGTTCTTTCGTCGCTTAATTCGAAACCCGGATAGCCACCGGGTTCTGCCTACCCCAGGAACCGATCTCCTGCCAAACCCAGGATTGGCACCCCACCCGCATATGAAAACCATTCCCAACCCTTGGTTGGATGAAACGGGGAGTCATATTCCAGCAAAGTTTTACGATCGCGGCTGGAACTTTGAATTGAGCGGCGTGGTGGAAGACCAAGATTTCAATACGGCAAGCATCCTGGTGGGCACCATTCCCCCTGGTAGGCCGCTAGAGGTGTGCTTTAAGGCAACCTCCGCAGACATGCCCGGTGGCGTGCTACTCATCGCCTTTGGTTTCGACGACCACGGAAATCGCATTTTTTCTAAGTCGTTTCGCGAAGTCCTCGAGAACAATCAGCCGACGACGATCCGGCGACCGCTCCACCCCTGTCAAGACGTGCGCACGCTGAAGCTATTTTTCCAGCGCACGACAACCGGGACCATCAGCTTGCAAAAAGTTCGTTTGATTGTGGGTGTGCCGCCAGTGCTGCCGCGGACAATGGATCTTTGTGGAGCGGGCTTGATGTACGCCAGCGCTAGAACTCATGTCCTTCCAAGTCAGCGATCGTCCAACGGCACGATTTCATTCCCGATTCCCATTCGCCATGCCAATCAGGTCCCCGTGGCTTTTGAATTATCCACCGAACCGCAAAATGCATTGCGCGGCTTTCGCTGGGAAGTCATGGCCGACAAAACTAACGTGAACTGCCACGCCGTTTTGGATTCGCCCGAAACCGGGGTGGAGATTTGTTGGGAGAGCTTGATCTTTGTCGACGACGACTCGGTAATTAAACCACCGGCCTTATCCGCCGCTGGAGAATTGCAGCGCAAAGGGGATTGGCGGTATAAGCCCGACGAAGATCCATCTGGCTTGCGCAAGGTGGCGGATTCACTCTTCCAGAGTTCCACCGACATCGCCGACTTTGCCAAGCTGGTCGAACGCTTCGCCAAGAACCGTTATTCGTGGGCAAGACTGGCGGCGGCGATGTTCCACAGCCAGAAAGTGCCGGCGCGCGTCGGCATCATTGTTCCGACCGACGGTGAGCCTCATCCACGAGCGCATAATTTTGTCGAGTGGTTTCACCCCGACCTTGGTTGGACGCGATTACATTCGAAAGTAACTTCCGAAAAGTCGGCGAACAATCAGGTCATCATTCACATCGCCGCCCCCGACGAAATGGCGACGGTCAATCAACTCACTTTGACTTCATCGAGCGACAAGTGGCCCGAGATTGATTACGCCAAACACTTCTTGTCCGACGACCTCTCCCCCATTCCAAAATCTCATGGGGGCGGCGGACACATCAGCATGCACGCTCACCCAGTGATGCAATTGCATCATCAAAAAGGCCAACTGGATGCGCTGCGCCAAGCATGTCGCCGGGCGTGGCAGCGGCAGTTAAAAGATGGACGATTTGGTTTGTCGAGCAGCAAGCGCAATTTAGAAGTCTTGCGCGCGGTGCGGGAGCAAAATGCGCGCGGCTTGTTGAGTGCGTTGAATAAGTAGTCCCTTATCAAACGCGTTCGCGCCGGTCGAGGAATTGCGCATCATCAAACACTTACGCCGCTGGCAATAAAAAACCCCGACTGGCGAACCAGCCGGGGCGGAGGGGGAATCTGAAGGCCGAACCTTCAGTGGGGGGATGTCGATCCTACAAGATTTCCAGGCTTAGGAGGTTAGAAAATGCGGCATCTGGGTTGCCGTAATCACAAACCGCCTGCAGGTAGACCGTCTTGCCAACCAAGTTCGGGTCGTTGGGAATCGTCATTGAAGCTTGATCCATGCCCTCGGAGCCGATATTGCCCGAGTCCAACATGGTGTAGCCGTTGAGGTAGAACAAGCCGTCGATGCCAGGAACGGTTTGACCATTGCTCTTCTGCAGCGAGTAAACCAAGTTCCAACTCTTATTTGGTGGGCCGTCGAAGTGGAAGCGAACGTCAGTACCAATGATTGCTTCCCCCCAAATCCCTAAGGTCGGCAAGCTGCTGATGGTTTGCAATTTGAGGTCGTCCAACAAGCCTTCAGTCAAGTCGTTGTTTGGGTCGTCCGCGACGGTGAAACGCAGACGCATTTGATCGCTGAGGGCGATGAAATCCTCAAGGCGGAAGCTAACCGTCGTCCATGAGTTTGCGTTTGGCGAAGCTTCTAATTGGGTCCAAGTATTGCCGTTGTCATTCGAAACTTCGGTAACAAATTCATCATCCGTAGCGTTGCCCGGCAAGTTGGCAAACCAACGCGCGTACTCCAAAGTCACCGATGCAAAACCACTGGTGTGGAACAACGGCGAAGTCAAACGCGTGGTGCCGTCGACGTCGTTGGTACCGGAAGAACTTCCAGCCGCTGCGCCAGTCACCCAGCACAAAGTACCGCTGCCGTTCGGGTTATCATTCTCCGGTTGCACAGTGGAATTACCCGACGTCGTCTTCTGCGGGTTGGCGCGCTCCCACGACCAGTTGGTGCTGTTGTTGACACTCCAACCAAAACCACCGGTTTCCATGTCGTCGTGCAACAAGGTGCGCGGACGACCGAGCAAAATGTCAACGTCGGTGTGATCGACGTAGCCGTCGTAATCAAACTGCATGTCCAAGCTGTAGTGACCAGCGGCGGCAGATGCATCAAAGGTGACGGTGAAAGCATTCAAAGTGCTGTCACTCAACATACCGACGTTCATGCTTGAGCTGCCGCCGGTGACTTGAATCAGCGGATCGTTGGAGCTCAACAAAGCGTTGCCCAGCAAAGTTTGCGAACCAGAGTTGTGAACGACAGGCTGCAGTTGCCAAGTTTCGCCTGGGTCTGGGAAAGAGTCGCCATTGCCCGATACTTCACTCCAAGTCAGGTCGGTCACTTCTGCCCATGCACCCGTCCACTGCGCAACCATGCGGTAAGTCGGCAGGGCGTCGGCAGTCAGCGCCGGAATGCGCGAAGGCGAAGGCCAGAAGCCATCGTTGCCGTTGCCGATTTCCGGAGTGAATGCATAGGAGCCATGCGCGCCATAGTGCCAGTCATCGCTGACACCGTTGGCGGTGTACAGCACTTCCCAAGAGGTGCCGTAAGCCCATCCGTTGTGTTCGGTCTGCCGCTCCGAAAACTGACGGTATTCATCATTGTGAATGGTGTAGACCGTGTCGTAACCCCATGGATAAATCCACAGGTCGCTGTAGGTGTGCGCCGACACCGACATGCCTGGCGTTTGCTGGTTCATCAAGTCGCGAATGGCCTGAGTTTCAGGCTCGGAAAATGGCGCCGAACCGCGGTAAACCTCACTGCCGGTGTTGCCACTGGAACCGCCCCACTGCGAACCCCACTCCCAGTCGTAGTTGCGGTTCAAATCCACGCCATAGCCACCGCGTCGATTCTTACGCCACATGCCGCCACCGTTTGGATTGGTTTGGCGGTTGTATTCGTAACCGTCTGGGTTGACGACTGGAATCAGCAACACGTTGCGGGTTTCGACGATGCGAGTGGCCGCATCATCGACACCGTAGTTGGAGCACAGCCAGTTGCCGAACTGCAGCAAAGACTCACCCGACATCGGCTCGCGCGCGTGGTGGAGGGCGTCGAACCAAGCGACCGGCTTGGACGAGTCGTGCACCGACGGCGTGGTCGAAATACGCAGCGCCCAAATGTCGCGACCCTGGATCGAAGTTCCGATCGAGAATTTCTGCGAAGCAATTCCTGGCCAGGTTGCGGCAATGTTGTCCAGCTCCTGCTCAACTTCGGCCAAGGTGCGGAAGCCACCCATCGAACCGACGGAGTTGCGGCCCATGTCGGCGGCGGCACGTTGCTCGTAAAACGAAGCCAGATCTTCAATCTGAACTTCAAAAACGAAACCGCGCTTTTGCAGCATCTCCTGCTCGGCGTCGGTGACGTAACACTTCGCATGTCCGGTCATCTGCACCGGATGGTGGTCGTCAACATCGTTCACCAGCTGCACCAGCAATTCGTGCTCGGCCTGGCTATGAATCTGGACCTCAATCTGATCCAAGATCGGCGGCTTGTATTCAGCCGAATCCGAACCTGAACTGGTGCCAATTTGAGGAGAAAACGACAGCGCGACTGCTGCCACAGAGTGGAGGAGCGTGGGAATCATGGTTTCGGGTCCAAATTAGGACGAAAGTCCGAACCCCTATGTTCCCAAACAAGACCCAGGCGTCAAGCCACCTTTTGTATCCCCCGCCGCCCGCGGACAGCTCAGCCCTCGTCCTTCGCCGGCTTTGGATCGCGGAAGAACGGGTGCGCGGCCTGACCTTCGGGGAAAGAACCTTCCTCCGGCGGCACCCAAGTGGCGTCGTAAATCTTGTTGACGCGCCGCTCCCAAGTCGGTTTTTGCGAGGGAGTATTGGGGACTTGAATCACCTCGTAACCCGGGGCAACAGCCAACGGCAGATCCGGCGCGGCGTTCTCCATGGTGCATGAAACACTGCCGACAAAAAGGGCGACGGCGCAGGGCAAAACACGAAGGACAGAACGGTGATTGGCGGTCATGATGATCAAGGGAGAAATCCGCGAGGCGTACATTGTAGAATCCTCTCGCGCATCTGCGGACCAATGGCGCGCCCCCCCATCAAAGCACTTTTCCTCGACGCTGGCAACACGCTTTTCACCGAGCGCGTTCCACGCGTACTGATGTACTCATGCATCGCCCACGAATTCGGAGGCCGAGACCTGCCCGAAGACATGGGGGAATCGATGTCGATGGCGTTCCGCGAACTGCCGCAGTCCATTGACGGCCATTTCCGCTTCAGCCTGGAGTGGTTCCGCCACTTCAATTCCCGCGTGCTGACCGAAGCCGGTGTGCCCCCCACTCAGCTGGATAGCGCCCACGAACGGCTGGTCGAAGTTTTCGAGGACCCACAAACGTACACCGTCTTCGAAGAGGTGCCTGAATTCCTGCGTCAACTTGCGCAGATGGATCTTCAGATCGGCATTCTGTCCAACTGGTCCGAACGCTTACCGTTGCTGTGCGACAAGCTCGGCCTCAGCGAACACGTGCAGTTTGTCATCACTAGCGCCGATATCCGCGCCGAGAAGCCGGACCGCAGTGCTTTTGAGCGCGCTCTGTTCCGCGCTGGCGTACCGGCGGTGGAAGCGCTGCACATCGGTGACCATCCCTCGCGCGACGTGCAGGGCGCCCTCAACGCCGGTCTGCGCGTGGCCATGATTGCCCGCAGCAACGAAATCCCACCCGCCGACGGCGTCGTCGCCCTCAAACGCCTCGACGAAGTTTTGCCGATGCTGCCGATCTCGAGCAGTGGGCAAACCAAACATCAAGGTTCTTAAATGGACTGCCTCGCCGCTCTCTGCCAGATGCGCCCGGTTCTCGGCGACGCGCAGCAGAATCTGGCCGCCCACCATCAATGGCTGGATCGCGCGATTGAAGCTGGCGCTGACCTGGTGGTCTTCCCCGAGCTGTCGCTGCACGGATACTTCCTGCGCGACCTCACCCAAGAAGTTGCGCTGCCCGTCGATCACCAGCTGATCCGCGAACTGGTCGACCGCTCCAAAGACTGCTCGATTGTTTTTGGCTTCGCTGAAGAAAGCAGCGACCACTGCTTCTTCAATTCAGCCGTGTTTGCTGAAGACGGTGAGGTGCTGCAAGTTCATCGCAAAGTGCACCTACCGGATTACGGCATCTTCGAAGAAGGCCGCTACTTTGCCGCTGGCAGTGACATCCGCACCATTCACAGCAAGCTAGGCAAATTCGGCTTGCTGATCTGCGAAGACGCCTGGCACATGTCGGGCGGCTGGCTGCACTTCCTGCAAGGCGCCGACGCCATGATTTTGCCGTCGGCTTCTCCGGCGCGCGGCATTGATACCGCCGAACCGGAACTGACGTCCGAAAACGCTTGGCGCACCCTGACCGCGGCGCATTCTCTGTTCTTCCAGTCGTGGGTGCTGCACTGCAACCGCGTCGGCTACGAAGACGGCACCTTGTTTTGGGGTGGCTCGGCCGTTCATTCGCCCTTCGGGGAAATGACTGCTACCGCGCACGAGCAAGAGGAAGAGTTGCTGCTCTGCCGTTTGGATTCCAAACGCACCCGTCGCGCACGCTTGATGTCGCCGCTGCGCCGTGATGCCCAGCCCGACCTGATCCGTCGCCACCTCGCCCAGCTGCTCAACGACCCCGACGCTCTGGCCACTGATCAACAACCATGACCTTGCCCCCACCACCCGCCTGCAACGTCGAGCTTGCAACTCAGGTGTTGACTGGGTTTCTGGGCGAAGAAACGCGGAAGGTGGGCTTCCAAAGGGCAGTGTTGGGATTAAGCGGCGGCATTGATTCTGCCTTGGTTGTGGAACTTGCCGCGCGCGCGCTGGGCCCCGAAAACGTGCTCGCCGTGGCCATGCCTTACCGCACGAGCAACCCAATCAGCTTGGAGCTGGCGCGTGAATCCGCAGAGCACGCTGGCTGCCAATTGGAGGTGGCCGACATCAGCGATGCAGCCGATGCTTTCATGGCCGCCTCGCCCGGACTGGACGCCGATGACTCCACTGCGGGTCGCCTGCGCAAAGGCAACATCATGGCGCGCTGCCGGATGATCGTGCTTTACGATCGGTCCGCGCGCGACAACGCCTTGGTTTATGGCACCTCCAACAAGACCGAGTTGATGTTGGGTTACGGCACCATTTTTGGCGACATGGCATCGGCGTTGAACCCGATTGGGGATTTGTATAAATCGCAAATCGTCGCGCTGTCGCAGCACCTCGGCGTTCCCAAAGGCATCATTGACCGGCCGCCCAGCGCAGATCTTTGGGAAGGCCAAACCGACGAGCAAGAGTTGGGCTACAGCTACGACGAAGTAGATGCCTTTCTCCATTACTCCATCGATCGCCGTTACACCCGCGCCGAATTGTTGGAGCTAGGCTTCGCCGAAACAGCGATCGACGGTCTCAGTCGTCGGGTGCGCATCAATCAATACAAGCGACGCCCACCGGTCATCGCCAAGCTTGCCAACCGCACCGTCAATCTGGATTACCGCTACGCCCGCGACTGGGGTAGCTGATCCTGGGCGTGCATGCAGGGCCGCCCAGGCGCCTTCGCTCAGCCGTCCATTTGGACCAAGTTGCGGCACAACTGATCCAAGTCGACACCGCCCAGATCCTCGGTTTGGATCGGACGCTTCGAGCGCATTTGCACGTATTCTTGGAAGCTAGCACTCTCGACGAACTGACGGTAACTCGCTTCATCGAAGTAGGTTTCGTCGGCGCGCTCGAGACGCAACAGCATCCGACGTGCTTGCCGACAGACTTGCAAAGTCTTGTCGAGATTGTCCCGCAATCGGGTCAATCGAGCGGAGTCCTGCGGACGGATGGTCATGCCATCGTCGGCCTTGTTTCGCGCGATTTCCAGGACCGCCAAGAGGGCGTCTAGCTTGGCCAGCATGGACGCACGGAAGTCGGGATCCTGAAGTTGCCCTTGGGGAGAAGGGGGTGTTTTTTCCTGCATGATTGGGAGCGTGGGGGTTGCAGGAAGACTACCCCGGAAGTGCGGATTCGGTCGGGAACTTTGCCGAAATCACAAGCAGCGGCGGGCCACTTTTTCAGGCCGCTTCCAGTGCTAGGATCAAGCCTAACCGCGACGATGCGCGTTGGCGATCACCAGCAGGTCGTCGAATTCCAGCGAACCGACGCAGAACACCCAGCGGCCGGAGACTAGGCCTTCAAGGACCGAAACACCGCCGACGCGGGCGTGAGAAACACTGCCCATGCGGAAGCCCTTCGGTTGCACAGCCCATTCGGGCGGCAACTGCTGAGCGACAAAGATGGTGCGCAAGCCGTCCGTCAGCATGTTCAGGTGCATGTTTTTCACGCTTGGGAACAGGCTTTGGGCGAGCAGCATCGACTGCTTGGTGGAGTCAAAACCAGGACCGGCATAGACCAAACGGTGCGGCTTGAAACCCAACTGCGGGTTGGAAGTCCACGGGTCGTACGGCTGGCTGGCGATCGGTGGAACCGCCCAAGTCACTTGGCTCAGGTCCGGGCTGTAATCCACGGTCGAAGCTTCTAAACGCTGCAGCACGTTGTCCCTTGGATCGAACAAAGTCCAAGCAAGGATGACGTTGGTTGCATCGTCGACCCACAATTCGGCATCGCCGATGTTGAACTTGGAGTCGAGGAAGTACTTGGTGCAGGTTTGGCCGCCGATATTGTGGCTGCCAAGCGTTTCGTACCAAGTGTAGTTGTCGAACGCCATGACCCCATCGGTCACCGAGAGGTTGCGGTACAACGCCAAGAAGATCTGGCGATCGTGGTGCAACATGGCGACGTCTGCTGCAGGCAGGTCTGGCGTGGCGATGCCGTCGCTGACCAGCAGGAGCTCCAACGAACTTTGACCGGTGCCGTCGGCGTAGAAGCGCTCGTACAAGTGCTCCTCGGTTCCGTCTTTCTCAACGGAAGTGAACTCCCATTCCATCATCACCGGCTGGCTGGTCAGGGCGTTGACTTTGGGCGCGGCGTCGAGCTGCACCATCGAACCCGGCGCGGTGCTGGTATCGCTGGAGTAAGCAACGGCGTCGGGGCGGCACGAGGTCAGTGCGGTCAGGCCCAACAGGACGGCAGTGGTGGCGAGCTTATGGCTCACAGCTGGCCTCCGGGTTTCAGCGTGCCGCCCAAGCTGCCAGCCATGGCGGCGGCGGCGGGAGACAGCTCGCTAGGCTCGACCTCGATCAGCATGTACTGGCTGCGAATTTCCGCTTTCATTGCCGCGTATTCGGCCATCCGCGTATCGGGCTGCGGTTGGGCCAACGGCGTGAAGGTGAAGCCAATGCCAAGAGCAATCATGACGGCGGCGGCGGCGGCAATGCGTTTCGGGAATTTGAAGACCCGAGTCACCCAAGCCTGGCGCTGCACTTCAGGCTGCACCAGATCCCATAATTCCGCTGGCGCCTGGACTTTGCCGAACAGCGCAAGATCCACCCGGTCCGCCAATTCAGGCGGAGCAGACACATTGCCCAAGGGGCGGAAGACTTCTTCCAGCTCTGGAGCGATGCAGTCGTTTTCGGGGTGGTGGGTCATGGGTAAGGGAGAGAGATTATGGACGGCTCAAGTCGTCGCGACGTTCCAAATATTCGCGAAGCGCGCTGTGAGCACGGTTTAGGCGGGATTTAACCGTTCCTAAGGAGCATTCCAGAGTTTCTGAAATCTCCTCGTAGCTTAGGCCTTCGATGTAGCGCAAGGTCAGCAGGCTGCTGAAGCGCGGATTGATGTTGGCAAGTGCTTGACGCACCTGCTCGCGCGCTTCTCCCCTTATCGCGTGAGCGGTAGGGTCGGAAGCGGTGTCTTCAGCTTGGTTTTGGCTGAAGACCTCAGGATCATTGCCGATGCGCGTCTGAACACCCCCACGAGGGGCATCGAGGCGTCGGCGCCTGACATCGATGGCTGCGTTGACGGCGATTCGGTAAACCCAGCTGGAGAAACGACTTCGGAACTGGAAGTCACGGACTCGCTTGGCGAGAGTGACCAACGTTTCCTGGGCCGCGTCCAATGCGTCTTCTTGATTGCCGCAAACGCGAAAACAAACGGTGTAAACCCGGTCTTGGTAAAGAGCGAAGATCTGAGCAAATTGTTGCTCGAATTCCTTACCTTCCGCCGCCTGGCAGGCTTGAACCAACTCAAGATCGGGATCGGGCACAGGAACTTGCTATTAGGACGGGCAAAGGGGGGGCTGGGTTCCCCGGAATGTAACAAAATTACTCAAAAACTTTGCTACTAAGCCCTTTCGGTAAATTCCCACCGTTCCAGGAGTTGGATTCGCGCAGAACCCGCGCTGGACTAGTTAATCCAGGAGAGGATATCGATACCCACCTGGGTGCTATCGATGCTTCCTACGCATCCTGGCATGCAGATCGCAGCGGTCAACTCCTCGCAAGAGGCATCGGTGACGGTGTAGAAGACCGTGCCGTTGCCATCATTGCCCGTCGGAATCAGCGTTTGCACGCAGACCTGGTCGACTGCCGCCGACGGCACCTGGCCGCCCGGCTCGATCGGGAAAACTCCGCCGCCGCCGCCCGTCGAAGAAATCAGGTCTTCGCGGATCTGAACATGGAGGTTGTTCATCATGTTGAGCTTGATCTCGTAGCCCATTTCGACGCCGTCAACCCTGGCAAGCAGAGCAAATGCTTGACTGCGGGCGTTAATCACCAAAGGCGCAGGCAAACGGAAGGAGGCAGTGTCGATGCCCCAACCAGCGAAACTGGTGCTTCGCGTGTAGTTTTGGGACAGGAATGGGATGAGGGCATCCACCGAAACCACGGTTGAGCCAGTTGGGCCAGCCATGACAAAGCGGACGTTCGAGACCGAAGTCGAACGGAATGCAGCAAACTGGAAGACCAGTTCGTTGTCGACCACGTACAGATCGGCGTAGAGGTTGGCCTCGGGGATGAGCATTCCAACCTGATCAGGAATCAATGGGTTAGTACCCACAGCCATTTCCTCGAAATCATCCATGCCGTCCGAATCCGAGTCGGGCGTGGCCCAGCTCGTGTTCAAACGAGCCTCTAGGGCGTCGTGAAGGCCATCCGCGTCTGTGTCAAGTCCTAGAGCGAATTGGTTTCCGGAAGCAACAAGGCCCTTGTCGGCCGAAGGGACGCCTGGGAACAACGCAATCGCCGCTGCAGTGAATGCAGTTATGGACAAAAGACGGGATGAAATCATGAGGTCGAGGGATTTGGAGTCAGGGGGTGACCCGGATCAAGTCTAACCAGAAAACCGGGAATGTTGCCCGGTCTTTTTACGTTTGGTTAGATATTGCTATGCCTTTAGGTCAATTTGGTAACGGATTCGAGGGCTTTCCCAACAACCGCAGTGGGTTGTTTTTATGGATAAAATTCCACCCTTTCGCCTATCGAATTGAGAGCGCATCTTGTATCCTGTTCGCCCTCTGCAGCTTAGGCGCAGGTTTTGGTTTATGCACCCGTAGCTCAGTTGGATAGAGTGGCAGCCTCCGAAGCTGCAGGCCGCACGTTCGAATCGTGCCGGGTGCACCACCAAAATTCATGGATACTTCAAAACTTGTACTTCCTTTAGTACTGCTTCTCGCTCTATTTGGCGGTACTTGGCTGATATTTGACGAAAGCGCGCCCGCCGTGGAGTCTGCTGCCCTCGAAAGTGAGGCGGAACGTGGCGCAAAAGCCATCGCGGCAGCTGCCGACGACGCTCTGGCTACCGATGCCAGCCTGCAGGAGCCAGCTGAGCCAACCGAGCCTGCAGAACCAACGAAACCTCCCCAACGGGAGGAACGAAAGCCCAACGGGCGCACCGTTCGCGTCACCGATTCTGACGGCAATGCGTTGGCTGGAGTCACGGTTTACTACCTCGTCTCCAGTGAAGAGCGTTGGTTGAAGCAGTTCGCCCAAATGCAGGACTTCTTGCCGCGGTTGCGCGCAATGGATCAAGAGCAAATGCGCGGCGAGTCCGAATCGAAGGTTTCCGATGCCGCTGGCTTGATCGATCTGCCGCTAACGGGCG
>CAZMDZ010000025.1:11513-19460 GCA_964565175.1 uncultured Planctomycetales bacterium | reverse complement strand
GGCTCTTGGCCCTGCTCTGGTGCTGCTCCAGCCCCCCGGAAATGCCGGAAGGAGAAGCAATGGACCCGGCATTTGAATCGGCATCATTCCATCAAGCCCCCACCTTTCACTATCCAGTTGGCCCAGGGGATGTGCTCAGGATTTCCGTGTACCGGCACCCTGAACTTTCTTCTCCTCCATACAAGAACAACATGATTGGCACGCCAGTTGACCCGACTGGCTACATCAGCATGCCATTGATTGGTTCGATTGAAGCGCAGGGTATGAGCGTGTGGGAAATTCGTGAGCTGATCACCGAAGGGTTGGGTCAATACCTGCACGACCCAAACGTCGACGTTGCCCTACTCGAAGCAAAGTCCCAACAAATCTTTGTACTCGGGGAAGTGAACAAGCCAGGTATGTATTTGCTTGATCGGCCGACCTCGGCAGTGGAAAGCCTTGGACTTGCCGGTGGCTTGTCCGAAACTGCCTATCGCGGATCTGTCGCAGTGGTGCGAGGTGAGTTGACCAAACCCCACGTCCTTCTTTTCGATGCCAACACGATTTCACTGGAAGGAAGGTTGCCCCTGCAAGCGGGGGACATTGTCTTCGTGACAGAACGCAAGATGGCTAGCACAGCTCGCGCCACCAGAGACCTCATCCCTCTTCTGCAAGCGATCAGCCTGCCAATTTCTACTGCACGCGACGTCCTGCTGATAGACGAACTACGCAAAGACTAGCTCCCTGATACATGGCGACCAAATCTCAAACCGGAGACATTGGCGGCGACGTAGCTCTCGTCATCTGGCGCATGCGGCGATTCATCATTGCGATGAGCCTGCTTTGCTTTTTCCTCGGCATTCTTTTTGCCGCGCTTAGCCGCCCGATCTACAAAGCAAGTGCCACCGTCTTTCTGACCGATGACGCCCTCACAGGAGGCATTCTCGGAGAACTAAGTTCATTATCCTCTGCACCGCCTGCGAAGGCGGAAATGGAAGTGCTGCGGTCACGCGGCATCATGGACGATGCATTTAAAAATGCTGCCACATCCGGGATCGACCTGGAAGCAATGCTGGACGACCTGGACGTCTACGCACCTGGCCGAATTCTCTGGCGCGTTCTTACCAGCGACCCCTTTCCAGAGTCCAGATTCTCGGTAGTGGTCCACAACTGGGCAGAAAGCTCCTCCGTTCGGAGCCTGCTCTTAACCGTTGGCACGGATTGGATCGAAATCAACGAACCTGGCCCCTTTGGTTTTTCCTGGGGCGTGGACGGCGAGCGACTGCCCTATAGCTCCGAGCAGCCAATTTCTTGGAATGGCATCGAGTTCACCCTAACCGCCAGTGTCCCAGTCTCATCAGAGCGCCACTTGTTGCTCCGCTATCTGCCGGAAAACGTCGCCATTCAAGACATGGCTTCGCGCATTTCCGTGAACGAGGTTGCGCATGGATCGGGGGTCGTCAGGATCGACTATCAAGATACTGACCCAACTCGAGCAGCGACGATCGCCAATATGGTGATTGATGCCTACATTGAGCGCAGTCGAAACCGCACCGCCAAGCGCGCTGGGAAGACTGTGGAATACGTCGAGAGCCAGCTGGACCGAGTCAGCAAGGATCTGTTGATCGCTGAAAACAAACTGGTGACCTTTCGATCTGAATCTGGCGCCATCAGCCTGAGCGACGAAGCACTTGCATTGATTGAGAAGTCCAGTGAATTGGAACTCAACCGTGTCCAGCTCGGCTACCGCATCGAGGAAATGGAGTTGGCCTTAAAATGGGCCAAAAACAACACGGAAACTGAAATCGGTCTAGCAGCGCTCTCCAGTGCCCCAGAGGGAATCCTTGACCCCGTTGCAACTGCCATTCTTGCCTCTCTAGGCGAAGCTCAGGCCAAGTACACCCAGCTTTCAGCGGAATGGAAGGATGGCTCGCCGCCAATGGTGGCTTTGGCCAACGAGATTGAAACGCTGACCAAGAAGTTTATTCAGCATCAAGAAGGTCGCCTTGCGGGGGAACGCCAACGCCATAAATCGTTGGAGGCCATTTTGGGCGAGTACTCAAGCCGCCTTTCTGGGTTGCCGGAGACTGAGCGCAAGTTGGCTCAATTGATGCGCGAAGCTAACTCCCTCGAGGGGATTTACACCTACTTGCTGACACAGCTTGAGGAAGCTCGTATCGCCGAAGCTTCTGCAATTGCTTCCGTAGAGGTCATCGACCGCGCCATCCCGCCGGAGAAACGCTACCGCCCACGCTTGAGCTTCTCGGGTGCCATTGGCTTCCTGTGCGGGTTCATGTTCAGCCTGCTCTTTGCATTCTTGCGCTCCACCCGCGGCCTCATGGTTGCCTCGGTGGCCGGCCTGGAAGCCTTTACCGGCCTTACGGTGTTTGCTGCAATCCCAAACTTCCGTCGGGGCAAAGCTCGCTCCAAAGGTCGTAAAGGGGTTAATTTCCTACCCGTCCGAGACGCTCCAGATAGCCCCGCATCGCACTCGTACCGCTCACTCCGCGCTTCGGTTAAGTTCGCCGCCAAGGGCCGTGACCTAAGAACGATGACGATTACCTCGTCTGGCCAAGGCGAAGGCAAATCGTCCACGACCCTGAACCTGGCAATCTCCTTGGCTCAGGCAGGCTCACGCGTACTCGTCGTCGACGCCGACATTCGCCGTCCGGTGGTCCACAAGTACTTTGAACTTTCCCAATCGCCTGGCTTGTCCGAAGTCCTAAGCGGTGAGGGCAGTTGGCGAGATGCCTTACGTGATTCCAGCGAGGAGCATCTAAAACTGTTGACCGCCGGCAGGACTGCCGACCGCCCTGGCGAATTGCTGGCTTCTCGGGACATGGGCGATCTCGTCCGTGAAACACGAGACGAGTTTGACTATGTGCTGTTCGATGTTCCGCCAGTTTTGGCAGTAGCAGATGCCACTGGATTCCTTCCCGAACTCGATGCCATTTTCATGCTGTGTCGCGCGGATTCCGTCCCAGGTGCGGTCATCGAAAGTGCAACTCACCGTCTGCGGCTGAGTGGTGGAACCTTGTTGGGTGCCATTCTCAACTGCATCAAGCCAACTCGCTTCGGTGGCGGATATGAAGGCTACGGCTACGGCTACGGCTACGGCTACGGCTACGGCTACGGTGAAAAGAAGAAGGGTCGCAAGTAAGCCAGACCGCCCTACCGTGCCGGTAGGCTACTGACGTGACCGACGCCAAAAGCTCCCTGGACCCAAGCCGCTTGCTGGCAAAGGGCGGATTGGGGGCTTTTGGCATGCGTATTTTGGCCCTCGGCCTCGCCTTTCTGGCCGACAGCTATCTAACCAATACTCTTGGCCTAGAAAAGTACGACGTCTGGGCAAGCGCCGCTTCGTGGCTAACCATTCTGACGGTATTCACAGGTCTAGGAATGCACACTGCAATGGTCAGGCATTTGCCTGCCGACCAAGCCCACAACCGCTTTGGCGAAATGAGCGGGATGATCCGCTGGTCAGCCCGGCGCATGCTCGCTGTTGGCCTAGCGCTTGGGTTAGCCATTTTTGCTGCGCGCTTGCTCATTGCAAGGGATCAACCGGAGCTCATGTATGTCCTCGCCGTGGTCGGCTTGATGGTGCCCGTTCAAGCAATGAACGTGCATCGCCAAGGAGTCCTACAGGCATTCAAACGACCGATTTGGTGCTTGATGCCCGATCAGATCGTTCGCCCGATCGCATTGATTATTGGGCTATTCCTTTTTGTCCAAATCTGGGGAGCCCCTGACCCACGCCACGTTTCTTGGCTATGGCTCATTTCCATCAGCGCTGCATTGGTTGCTGGTGCGCGGCTCAAAAGCAGGCTTACCCCAACAGAGGTGCGGCAAGCAGAGCCCCGCTATGAAAGCCAAAAGTGGTTCGCCACTGCGAAGCCTCTGCTCTTTTTGCATATCGCTGGCATGCTCATTGCCCAGGCCGATCCAGCGATGCTTGGGATCCTGGGCGAACCAGGGCAAGCAGGCCTATTTGCCGTTTCCAATCGAATCGCATTATTGCTTGGCTTTGGACTGGCTGCGGTCAACGCCATCGCCGCGCCATTGATTGCCCAACTCCATGCCAAGAATCAGCACGACCAAATGCAAAGCATGCTAACGCTGGCAGCGAAAGGCATCGCCTTGTTCACTGTGCCGGCAGCACTTTTCATGGTGTTCTTCGGGAAATGGATGCTCAGCATATTTGGAGATGAATTCACCGTCGCCTATCCAGTATTAATGTGGCTAGTAGCTGGCCAGACCATCAATGCCCTTGCCGGTTCCGTCGGCTTCATCCTGACGATGACCGGTTTTCCGCACACCGCCGCCCGCATCATTTGGGTGGCTGCAATCGGAAAAGTAACTCTTAACTTGATCTTGATGCCGCGTTGGGGTGCCCTGGGAGCAGCCATCGGCACGGCCTTGATGTTGGCGTTTTGGAACTTCTGGCTTTGGCTCGAAGTCCGGAAAAAGCTGGCCCTTGAGCCGACGATTTTGTCCACCTTGCGCAAGAAACCAGCCGGCTGATTGCGCTGAAGGTTGCCCCTAACAGCCCGTGGAAAAAGTCATTCCGCGGACTGCTAACGATCAGCTAAGTGAATCGAGAAGACAGCACTCATACCGACATCTTCCAAATCAAAATCACGGATGTGTCGGCGGTTCTTTAGATCGTAGAAGCCCAACCTAGACGGGTGGATTCCGGCGTGTTCACGCATGCCGATTCGATACTGAATCCAGCGCACGTTTTCACGGAACTTGGTCGGACGCAGTCGAGTGAACCCGACCAAAGCGCAATCGTCGTCAACAAAGGTCAAGCCGCGGCACCAGCCAAGGGAAAAATTCCCTTCGTGCAAATCCCGCAGGTCCATGACCTCGGTCACCGTGCCATCCTGCAGGGAACTTTGAATCACCATGCCATCCACAGAGGTGAACCAAATCGAACCGCCATGCTGAATGCCGTCGTGAATGCCAACTTCGCTGGCGGTTTGAATCGTGAAGCGATCCGACGTCAAGCAAACGGCGTCACGTTGCTTAAATCTTGTCGCCCACACTTCGCCGTCGAATTGGAAGGCGAAATTTGGGTGAGATGGATGCGGTTTAGTCGAGGGGACTTTTCGATAATCCTTACCCCTTTCAAAGCCGGTGTATGACTCTTGGTGGAGCACATCCCATTCGTTTACCAATTGGCCATCAAAGTCGACCTCTTGGACCATATTCAGGCCGGTGGAAACAACCAACATGGTGTCGCGATCAGTAGGCGTCACATGGTGGACATCGTTGAAGGAAGGCAGGGAAATTCGCTTTTGGAATTCATACTCCGGGTATGAAAAAATCACCACCTCGGTTTCGGTGCAAGCAAAGATCTTGTCTCCCTGGACGGTAGATGTTTTGAATAGCACCGATGGCTTGCCATCCGCGCAAACATCCGGCGGGCTGAGGTAGGTCAGGACCTCCTCGGTTTGGCCAGTTTCCAGATCCAACTTAGCGACCAAGGCCGACTCGAATTGGCTCCATTCCTTAAGGAGAGCTGCATTTTTGCGCGCTCGCCCTCCCATCACATAGGCAAATTTACCCATCCCCCCATTTTAGAATCGCCCTGATGTGGTCTCAATCACGACGGTATCCTTTGCCGAATGGGTTCCCCCCAACCCGCCGACATGAACGTGCTTGTGGTGATGAATCCATTGCCGCTGCATTCGGGGGTTGGGCGTGTGCAGCTGCGCAAGGTGCTCGATTTAGTCGGCGGCGCGTGCAGTCGGCCGGTGGTGGTTTCGGCCAACGTCGATAAGGCTGAATTTGCCGACGCCGAGGTCATCGCCTACCAGCACGATGCGCGCGGCCTTAGTTTGCCCGGCAAGGTTTGGCGGCAGGTGAAGTCTCAATTTGCCATGGTTAGGCAATGCCGCCGAGCGCTGAAGGAACATGGACCGTTTGATGCGATCATCTTTTGGGTCGGCACCGAACAGTTTTTGGCGCAGTTGTATTGGAAACTCAAGCGCCAGCGCACTTTGATTTTTCTTTACGGCACGCCACAGGATATTCCCGGCAGCGGGCCGTTGAAAAAAATGGTGGCCCTGGCGCGCAAATGGATGCGCAGCATGACCGCGCGCATGGCGTGGCAGGTGGCGGTGGAAGCGCCTGGGGTGGACTTGCCGAGTTTCGTCAAAAACAAGGCGGTGACGATGCCATTGGGCATCGAAATTGCGCCACATGCCGATTCGCAGAGAGACGTCCCGCAGCACTGCGATTCGGACACCTCAAAAGCGGACGTCGGCAAGGCGGATGCGCACGAACGGGAGAGCATCGCCCTTTATGCGGGGCGGCTGGCGGACTGCAAAGGTCTGGTTGAGTTGATCGACGCGGCCAAGCATGCGGATTGGCCGGCTGGATTGCGCTTGATGATTGCTGGCGATGGACCGTGGGCGGACAAATTGCGTCAGCAGGCGGAAGGGTGCGCGCACATTGAGTTCGTCGGCTGGGTTGATGGCGAGCAGCTGCGAGAGTGGATGCAAAAAAGCCGTTTTGTCGTCCTGCCCAGCGAAACCGAGGGCTTGCCCAATGCATTAATGGAAGGCATGGCTTACGGCGCCATCCCCATCGCCACCGCCGTCGGCGGAATTCCATTTTTGACCGAAGATTTCCGCTTGGGCCAGCGAGTGATTGAAATTACTACGGAAGGAATCCTGCAGGCGGTCACTGCGGCCACCCAACTCCCCGATCCCGAAGCTCTCGCCGACGCCTGCCGTCAGTCGATTTTTCAGCGTTTCAGCCTGCCTATTTCCCAGCAACGCATGGTTCAACACCTCAACGCCAGTCGCCACGGCAAAACTCTGATTTTGAGTAATCTGCTGCCGGGCATGTCTGAAGGACAAAGCAACTTCGCCAAGCAGTTGGAGCGAAAGCTGCAGTCCCACCAGGTGCCGGTCAAGCACAAGAATCTGAAGTCGGCGCTGTTGAATCCGTTATTTTGGCTAGGAATCCGCCGCTACAAGCGCATTCATGTCGTGTTCCGCTACAACAAGAGGTTGTCGCGGTTTTTACGGTGGCTGGATTTGGTCGCGCCCGGCCGGGTCAGTTTGTGGGCACTGCAGCCGCCGCTGTGTAAGCCGCGACGCCATGCCAGTGTGGACTCTCTGTTCACTTTGTCCAGCGCCACCGGCGAGCAGTTCGACGAAACCAGCTTGGTGCCGCATCTGACCAAGTGCGGGATTGATTTGCAGCGCTTTCAGCCGGGTGGGAATCCGGCGGCAGCTTCCGATGCCAGCAGCGCCGCCCGCGCGGACGCCGACACAAGTGGCAACGCCAACGTGCACGACACACGCGCAGATTTCGGCATTGCGGCGGATCAAAAATGGGTGATTCATGTCGGGCCGGTTCGGGAGAATCGCGGCGTTCGTCATTTGGCCGAGATTGCGGCGCAGGATGGCGTCAAGGTGACGCTGATTTCGCGACCGGGTAGTGGCGAAGATCCTGGCTTGCGCGAGTTTTTGACCGGCGCTGGGGTGCAGGTTTTTGATCAGTACTTGGAGTCGATCGAGGCGGTTTACCATGCCGCTGATTTGATGGTTTTTCCGACGACGGATCCATCCGGTTGCATTGAACTGCCGCTTTCGGTGCTGGAAGCGATGGCGTGTGGATTGCCGGTGATCGCGGCGCCGTTTGGTGGGCTGGTGGATCATTTCCCAGCAGGAGCGCCGGGATTGCAGGTGGTTGCGGATCCGACAGAAATTACCGGCGCGGTTCAGGAGGCCGCAGCCTACGAAGCCACCGCTGCAGACCTTGCCGCCTTCGACTGGAGCGCCGGTTTGGATGAAGCCCTTAGCACCATCCCATTCCGTCGGCATCGTGAAGGGAAGTTGATCATGGTCACCGGGCTGGACGGCGCTGGAAAATCCACACTGCTCGCGAATTTGGCGACGGAACTGCGCAGCCAAGGCCATCTGGTGACGGAGCCGTGGTGCGGTTACGAAATGA